>NZ_JCBAIQ010000020.1:0-113748 GCF_059772165.1 Paenibacillus sp. TY11
GGCGGGGTGCGGGGACGCTCTCGCCCGGAAGGCCGTTGGCTACGGGCGTTTTTCCGGCGCGGCATGGTTGTGCGCCGGGGATCAGGTGCTGCCGCTTCGCATGGCAGCACCCTTGCCCGCAGCGGGCAACCTTCGCCAAAACCTGGCGAAGGTGCTAAGCATATCGCTGATCGGCAAGGGTCCGCTACCGTGGCAGAACGTTTTCTGCTCTGGGCCGTGACGGGCGCGGGCAAGACGGAAATGATGTTTCCGCTCTTGCAATATGTGCTGGACCACGGAGGAACGGCGCTTGTGGCAACACCACGTCGCGATGTGGTACTGGAGTTAGCCCCTCGTTTGGCCATTGCTTTTCCCGATGTGAGCATAGTGACGCTCTATGGTGGGAGCGCAGAACGGTGGCAAAGGGGACAGCTGACACTGGCAACGACACATCAGCTATTGCGTTATCGTCAGGCCTTTGATTTGGTTGTGATTGACGAGATTGACGCGTTCCCTTATCACAATGATCCTATGCTTGCCTTTGCTGCACGAGCAGTATGTAAGCGAGAAGGCAAGTTTATTTATTTGTCTGCTACACCATCGCATGCCTTACAGAAAGAGGCTGCACGCGGCATACTGCCACATGCCAAGGTTCCCGTTCGTTTTCATCGTCATCCCCTACCTGTCCCATTTCGTCTGGGGACTGCTCCAGTGCAACATTGGCTGCAAAAAGATCGGATTCCCGCATCCTTTATTCAACGCCTACGCGTATCCATACAACGTGGAGCACAGGTTTTCCTGTTTGTGACACGAATCTCACATATTCAGGGTCTTGTGGAGCTGCTGATTAAACAATTACCTGATATACCTATTGCGGGGACCTCATCGCAGGATGAAGAACGAACCGCTAAGGTGCGTTTATTTCGAGCTACTGAAATACGTGTGCTGGTCACAACCACTATTTTGGAGCGAGGGGTGACTGTTCCACGGAGCGATGTGTACATACTGGACGCCAACAGTAGCCTTTTTGATGAAGCCTCTCTTGTTCAAATGGCCGGTCGCGCGGGAAGGTCTAAGGATGACCCGTGTGGAGGTGTTATTTTTATATCCCCCCAATGGACTCGTGGTCAAAAGAGAGCAATTAGACAGATTAAACGCATGAATGCACTGGCTCGGAAAAAAGGATATCTGAAGGAAGTGAAGCACTAAATGCATTAAATAAAAAAAGTTTTTTTGGAAATGTGAAACCTGAAACAATGTCGGTACGTAAACTACCAAGAAAGGTGCATTCTGGTATGGGAATGATTCCAAGAACCCGCCTATTTTTGAATTGGTTATTCCATCGCCAGTCCCAAACATGTATGGCTTGCGGCACTCTCACAGGGCGTTTTTCCGAATTCCCCGGGATTTGTACTTCTTGTTCGCTTCAAATTCCTTGGGTTTACAACATTCGTTGTGTTCATTGCGGACGTCCGACGTCTTGCCCGGATTGCGTAAGGCTTGACCGATTAGTACGTTACTATGTGTGCAATCGGAGTGCAACCAGCTATACACCGATGATCAGAGAATGGATTGGACAGTTCAAATATCGTGGAAATGAAAAGTATGGTTCCCTGCTGGGCGAGATCATGAATCGAGCCTATCAGGCGATGAGGTATGAGTTTGCAGGCCATAAACATTCTCATTTCAAGCGATCTTTGTGGAGTGTGGATGTAGTGACCTGTGTCCCGGTAAGTGAGAAGAGGCTGACAGAGCGAGGCTTCAATCAGGCTCGGATTTTGGCAGAAGAGATTGCTAGACGGAATAAGCTCCCTTTCTTATCTTTACTTGCTCGTCCACAAGATACAGGTAAACAAAGCTTTAAATCAAAAAAGGAACGCATGAACACAATGAATAATGCGTTTTCTGTCAACCCTAATATGGCGAATTTGATGAAGTCTTTTATTTTAAAAGCTGAATCTCAATGTGTAACGGGGAGTAAGCAGTCCGTTACAGTTTTGCTTGTAGATGATATTTATACAACGGGGAGCACTTTGCAGGCGTGTGCACGTGTTTTGAGAGAAAAGGCATCAGAGCAAGGAATACATTTGACTATTTTTTGCCTGACTTTAGCAAGATCATAAGTCTAAATCTCCAGTATTTCTCATGATATTTTGCTTGAAACTATGAAAATGAGGTTATAATTTCCTTAAAAGAAGGATTAGATGATAGAGCAGAAATCTTTTAAACCGTACAATCAGCAGAATTTGACAACGAGCTAGAGAGAGGTATATAATAAAAATATAGAGACAAACAAAAAGTAAGGAAGTGAGGGATGAAAATAGAATATTTTAATTTAGAGGTTGATTTTTTTGGAAAAGAGGAGTACAATTTCTATCTGTTGATAGCTAACATGATTGGTAATAAGTGATTAGCTAATGACAAAAGAGCGGACATTGGGAGTGTCTCGCTCAGTAGTAAAGCAGTTAATTAAAATTTAAAGCTAAAAAGAGGAGAGAAAAATCATGAAAAACGTAATGAAAAAAGTAGCAATATCTAGCATGTTGGCAGTTAGTTTAGGTGCGGTATCTTTGTTGAGTCCGCTAGCAACAGGTCAAGTATTGGCTAAATCCCACTCCGATGACGAAAAGCAACAATTGGAAGATCAAATCATGAGAGAACAACAAGAAGCAGCACAAAAAGCATTTGAAGCAAAAGTTTACGGAACAAAAACAACTGAAAATGCAGCAGCTACAACACCAACTCAACCAGCTACTGAGAACAACAATCAAGCTACAACTACACCAGCTACTACTACAACACCAGCTACTGTAAATACAATCACAGTAAATGTTCAAGATGGCGATACACTGACTTCTATTGCTGGAAAATATGGTGTGACTGTTGAAGAATTGGTTAAAATCAACAACCTGATTAAAGTAGGTCAAGAACTGCAAGTACCGCAAACAAACACAAATAAATAATTATCATTATAAATGCATAATAAAATGTGTTTATTAAACCAAGCGTTTGACTATAGTATACGGGAAGGCCTCTATTAAAACAATGCTTTTTTGAATAATTATTTGTGAAATAGCTTGTTTTTTTGGGCTGCAAATTTCCAATGGTGCATCTAGCTTGATTTCAGATAGCTTATAAGTTGAGATGATGTTAGGTGCATGAGATTTATGAATACCCACACTCCATGTGCGGAGCATTCGTATGGGCGCCGATCCCCCGGATTTACAGCATATGCTTGATGGCATTCGGGGCACAGGTGAACATGAATTCTTCAGAGGATTGTTTCGCCCGGTTTTTCCCTCATCTTGATCTTTATTTCTACATTTACTCATATTCATATATAGTTATTTTAATTGTATAATGAAGCGCTGTTCCCGAAAATAACTGGAATGGCGCTTATTTTATTTTTCATCTAAAATACGGAGCGATGTTTGACGATAAATAGACAACATGCAATAGGCTGAACTATAAGGATTCATTTGCTTCCTACATTTTGATGTCGTTGCATATTAATGCACATAGAGGTAGAGAAACTTTTGCTGATGGATCATTCCCTCTTATACTTTTAATATGATAACGTACAAAATGTGCAATTGTGTAAAATCTAAAAATCTTTTTTTGAAATATTTGATAGACGAGACTCTTCGGTATAAGGTAATGTAAGGATAAAAGTAATTAAAGACCGGAAATTGGAAAGGGGCGCTCCGGAGGATGAATTTGGATAACTGTCCTCGCTGTGGAAAGCTGTTTATTAAGAATGTCAGGGGTATCTGTCAGAACTGTATTAAAGAAATTGAGATTGAATACGAACGCTGCGTCAAACATATACGTGAAAATAAGGGTATTCATATGCATGAGCTTTCGGAAGCTACTGGTGTATCCGTTAAACAAATCACGACATTTATACGTGAGGGACGTATTTCCATTGCTAATGCGCCCAATATGACTTATCCTTGCGAGGTATGCGGGATACCGATTCGTGATGGGCATATGTGCGATTCTTGTCGAACACGTCTGACTAAAGACCTGAATCAGGCTGTACGCGAAAGTAGTAATCAGGATCAAAGTAATGATATGGGCTCAGGTACCTACAGCGCGATTGATAAACTTCGTGGAAAGTAGTACAGGGGAATTAAAAACGCATTCAGCTATTCAAAAAGTTTCAAATACCGCCGATAATCTTTATAGAGCTTATCGGTTTTTTTATTTTTAGCGACCATGCACAAAATAAAGAAGTAAGGCATAATACGAACCATGTTCGACGCTATGTCGTCTGATACATTCTGACCATATCAAATTAACTAAGGAAGGTGGAAGTTATGAAAATTAACGAGACCAACCGCATCGGAGCTATTAATCCCTATCAGCGAAATATTGAAACAGGGCGCCAAGAGGAGCAAAAGAAATCCCGTCGCAAGGATGAGGTTTCCATTTCTCCGGAAGCAATGGAAATGCTGAACCGCAGCAGTGATGCCGACCGCGTTAAGAAGATTCAGGAGCTTAAGCAGCAAGTAGCTTCTGGAACCTACCGTGTGGATGCCGATAAAATTGCAGAGAAGCTGTTACCTTACTTCAAGCAGTCTTCCGAAAGCTAGGTGAAGGAATATGCCTTTAGAGCGTTTGATTGATGTGCTGGAGCAGCTAGATCAAAAGCATCTTATTTTGTTAGAACTAGCAAAAAGCAAAAAAAAGATTGTCATGGAAAATGATATGGATAGCCTGGTTCAGCATTTGAACCAGGAATCCAGACTCCTTAAAATGGTGGAGCAGCTGGAGGAAGCTCGTATGGAGGTTTCGTATGAGCTTCTTCGTGAACGTGGTATTAAGTCTCAGCTTAATTTGACTATAACCGAGCTGGCACGCCTTGTCTTTGATCCTGAAGATAAGAACAAACTCCTCAGTGTCCAGAGCCGCTTATCCCACACTCTTTCAGAATTAAAGGAAATTAATGCAATCAATCAAAAGCTCATCGAACAATCGTTGGTGTTTATTGATTACTCGTTAGATCTACTTGTAGGTCGTCCTAATCAGGAGATGACTTATATGCATCCGGATCAGAAAAGTAATCAACTCGCACGACCTGGATTGTTCGACACTAAGGCTTGAGCCGAGGAGGAAAATAGAGTGCCATCCACATTTCATTCCATAGAAACAGCTAAAAGAAGCCTTTTTACACAAACGGCAGCTTTAAATACAACAGGACACAACATAGCTAATGCCAACACAGAAGGTTATACACGGCAAACGGTTAAGATGAGAGCTTCTATACCCATGGAAGCATATGGTATTAACCGTTCTAATGTGCCTGGTCAGTTGGGAACAGGTGTTGAATTTGATGCTATTGAACGCATTCGTGAGAAGTTCTTGGACAGTCAGTATCGTGGAGAAAATACTGAACTGGGCAGTTGGACGATTCGAAGTAACACCCTTGATAAGCTACAACAGATTATGAATGAGCCGTCCGATACAGGGATTCGAAAGGTTTTAGATAATTTTTATAAATCTTGGTCTGATTTAAGCAAAGACCCAGAAAGTGTAACCGCACGAACTATTGTTAAAGAAAATGCACTTGCATTGACTGATGCAATGAATCATATGAGTAAACAGTTAAGCAATTTATCTGCGGATTTAACCTCGAATGTGGAGGCTAAGTCTAGTGAGCTACAAAGCTATGTAAACTCCATAGCCGACCTGAACCAATCAATTACTAAAATTGAAGGCTTGGGGGATAACGCTAACGATCTTCGTGACCAGCGTGATTTGATCGTCGATAAAATTTCAAAAATCGTTAATGTAACGGTGACTGATACCGATCAAGGCTACAATGTCAACATGGGTGGTCAAGCGTTAGTAGCTGGATTTACACCGACTACTGGAATTAACGGCGCTTTTTTACAAGCTGCTTTTGCCTCCAATGATTTGCAAGGTGGCGAAGTGCATGGAATGATTCTCTCCAGAGATCAATTTGTAGCAGACTATACTGCCCAAATGGATAACCTCGCCAACACATTGGCAACCGGTAATATTTCTGTAACGCTACCTAAAGGCTCGGTATTGCCAGAAGGCACTGTACTGAACGGAGTGACTTATACAGGGACCAACCGCACACTTCAATCGGATTTAACAGTTACGGTTAAAGGTCTTAATGGTTTGCATCAACTGGGTTATACCCAAGAGGATAAAGATGCTAACGGTAATATGGTCGCAGGCAAACCTTTTTTTGTAGCATCAAATAATGGCGGGACGATCACGGCAGGCAACATCACGTTAAATACTGCTATAGCAGATAATCCTAACGCCATTGCAGCATCCCTTCGTGTAACAGGCACTGCTCCTACTGAGGAATTGGTTAAAGGTAATAATACATTGGCATCTCTGATGTCCAATTTGAAATTAAACAATTTCACTTCTGTTTCTACGGGGAATACGGCTACTATTGATAGCTTTTTCAGTTCTATGGTTGGTCAGTTGGGTATAGAGGCTCAAGAGGCAACAAGACAGACACAAAACTCGACAGCCCTCGTATCTCAGGTGGAAACTATGCGCCAATCCGTGAGTGGTGTTTCACTGGATGAAGAAATGTCCAATATGATCAAGTTTCAGCATGCCTACAGCGCCGCAGCTCGGTTTATGACCACATTCGATCAATTATTGGATAAATTAATTAATTCCACAGGTGTAGTGGGAAGATAAGAATGGGGATTAAATATCTTGTGCTTTTATATACAAGGATATTTAATTACGGAGGGATATGATTATGCGAGTTACTAACAATATGCTAAGCTCACAGCTTTTGCTGAATTTGAATCGAAATTCTGAGCGTATGAATAATACGCAGAACCAGATGTCGACTGGACGTAAGCTGAACAAGCCCTCTGATGATCCTGTAGGCATTACGTATTCCTTAAGGTACCGATCTGAATTGTCTTCAAATGAACAATACCAACGGAATGTGGATAGCGCAGTGTCTTGGCTTGATTTTAATGATACGGTCATGGATCAGGCAGGCCAAATTATGCAAAGAGTACGTGAACTGACAGTACAGGCCTCTACGGGAACTAATCCACAATCTGCGCTGGACAGCATTAACAAAGAAATTGGTCAGCTTAAGGAACAAATGATTGATGTTGTGAACAGTCAATTGAACGGAAAATATATATTCAATGGTCAGACCTATGACAAGAAGCCTTATGACCTCCCTTTAAATGCCGATAATACGCATGATACGTCTGGAGCAGCATCCATTGCTACAGATACAGGAAATGTTAATTTTATAGTGGGTGAAAATGTGGCTTTGCCCATTAACGTTACCGGTAATGAAGTCGTAGGAACAAGCACGGATGCCGATAATTTATTTACTATTTTTAATCAGCTATCTGCAGCTTTGGCAAGTGGTGATATTAAAGCGAGTGGGGATCAATTAGCTAATATTGATTCACGTGTGGATAAAATGCTGAAAGTCCGGTCGGAAATGGGAGCTAAATCCAACCGTGTGGAGCTAATGCAAAGCCGTTTGAGCGATCTGGAAGTAAACTTAACGGATTTGCAGTCTAAAACGGAAGATGCGGATTACGCCGAGCTTTTAATGAATTCCAAGATCCAAGAGAATATTTACAATGCTTCTTTGTCAGCAGGGGCAAAAATAATATCCGCATCATTAGTTGATTTCTTAAGATAGTCTAAGGAGGGGGAGAGATGTCCATCATTCCGACGCTTCAGATCCGGCAAACTCCGGCTATCCTGCACATTGATGCAGACCCAGGGCAGTATTCGATTCGACAGCCCTCGGCAGATATGGAATTAACGACACGACGTGCTCAACTGGAAATTCACCAGTATAAGCCACAACTGACCATAGATCAAAGTGCAGCCTTCTCTGCCTATAACGGTGGTAATTACCTTGAGATGAATAATCGAATTTATTCAGGAATGCCACAGATATTTTTACAGGCTCTTGCGCATAAAGTGGAGCAAGGTAACCGAATGGCGGCGATTCATATTCCTGGGAATACTGTAGCCAATGTTTTTGGAGAGGATACTGAAACGCATGTGCTTCCCGAATTTAGGGGTCCAGCGTCTATGGATAATGTCGATATTCATGTTGAAACACGTGCACCTGATATTACATATACACCTGCTGTATCGGAAATGCATGTGACCGTTAATCGTCCTGAGATTGAGTATACTCGGGGGAAACTGGAGATTTATATGCAGCAGTATCCATCAGTGGCCTATATTCCGCCTGAAATTGATGTAGCGATGTAAAATAAGTTAAGGTTATAGAGGAGTTGTTCAAGCCGTCTATAGCCTTTTTTTTGTAATGAAATGTATATATCTGATTAAATATTGGAGGAATATTAGTGATTATATCCACATCTATTTGGGGTGACATTGAAGTTAATGAAAAAGAAATATATCGTTTTGAAAAAGGAATTCCGGGATTTGAGGAGACGACTGAATTTGTGGTACTTGACCCAAATGAGGCACCCTTTTACTATCTCCAGTCCCTTCAGCAGAAAGAACTATCTTTTGTCTTAGTGGACCCTTTTATTTTTTATCCTGAATACGAGTTCGAACTCCCTGATAGTGAAGCGGAAGAACTGGGGATTGAATCTAATTTAGTCGTTCGCAGCATACTAACATTACATGAGCAGGTAGAGAACTCAACGATCAATCTATTGGCACCTTTGGTATTCAATCCCGATAATAGGCAAGCCAAGCAGGTTGTTTTGCACCAGTCTCCGTATCAGACCAAGCATTCACTGCGACCCATTAAGGAAGACCAAACCATCCGTTCAAAGAAAGGTGAATAATCATGCTGGTACTTTCACGTAAGAAAGGCGAGTCTATTATCATTCAGGATCACATTGAAGTCACGGTGCTCGGAGTAGAGGGAGATACAGTGCGTATAGGGATTTCAGCGCCCAAACAGATGGACATCTTTCGTAAGGAAATATATTTATCCATTCAGGAGTCCAACCGTGAATCTGCTGCCCATACGCAGTCAAATTTGGATGCTTTGCGCAAGATGATAAATAAAAATAACGAAAAATAAAAAAAATCCTAAAATGCTATTAAAAGATCGACGAGAATGTCGATATATATAGTACAAGCTATTGCGGAGGGGCGGCCGACTTCAACGGATAGCTGTAACAACAATAAACCACATGGATGTGGGACATTTACCTTCAGGGAGGAAATTTAAAATGATTATCAATCACAATATCGCTGCAATGAACACTCACCGTCAATTGAACACAAATACTTCTAACACAAACAAAGCAATCGAAAAACTGTCTTCTGGTCTTCGTATTAACCGTGCTGGTGACGATGCTGCTGGTTTGGCAATTTCCGAAAAAATGCGTGGTCAAATCCGTGGTTTGGATATGGCTTCCAAAAATGCACAAGATGGCATTTCTTTGATCCAAACAGCTGAAGGCGCACTGAACGAAACACACAGCATTCTGCAACGTGTTCGTGAATTGTCCGTACAGTCTGCAAATGATACGAATACTGATGCTGACCGTCAAGAGCTTCAAAAAGAAGTGGCAGAATTGAGAAAAGAAGTAAATCGTATTTCCACTGATACTGAATTCAACACTAAAAAATTGCTGGATGGTGCTGGAATCAGTAGCGCAGTGTTCCACATTGGTGCTAACACAGGCCAAGCAATTACATTGTCAATTGGTAACATGGGTGCTACATCCTTGGCAATTGATGCGGTTGATATTTCTACTCAAACAGGTGCGAATGCTGCGATTGCATCCTTGGATACAGCTATTGCAACAGTTTCCTCTGAGCGTGCTAAACTTGGTGCAAACCAAAACCGTTTGGAGCACACAATCAACAACCTGGGAACTACTTCCGAGAACTTGTCTGCTGCTGAATCCCGCGTTCGTGACGTAGACATGGCAAAAGAAATGATGAATCAAACAAAGAACAACATCCTTGCTCAAGCTTCCCAAGCAATGTTGGCTCAAGCAAACCAACAACCGCAAGCTGTGCTTCAATTGCTTCGTTAAGATTAATAATGCAACTAAACAGGGATTTAATACATCCCTTGGTTTCATAAACCCCCTCGCCTTTTTAGGCGAAGGGGTTTTATTTTTATGTGTTCCTTCACCCTGTTAAATAACCAAAATAAGTAGCATAATTCATTGGATCAAGCACGATCCATCACCAAAATATAGTCCGCCTGAGCCAACGCTTCTCTCACGGGTCCATCGTTGCCACTTCTTCGACCGCCAGGATCATCAGGCTGGTTACGACACGGATTCATGACCGTGACCATCGTCAAAGATCTCCCACGCGTCGAATGATATTGTGCCGTCCCGAGTTGGCAGCTGAGATCCTTTTTCCGCTTGGTAATGCACCATCGACACCAGGACGGTAGCCTTTCCACTATTCAAAGGCAGCCTGCATCCAGTAATGAAGCAACTCAAAAGCCGAAAACTGACGAGTTGTTTCTTCGTAGTTCAATTTCCTCACCAGTTGCTCAATTTCCTATTTTTGAAAAACGGATTGTACCAACATTTGAAATGCATAGGCCTATTCATGAGGTGCCTCTTTTCGAAATGGTTGGGTGATACTTACCATTTGCTCGAAAAGAGCGCCCTTTATTGTTGCATTTATTGGTTAATCAACAGGCGTGCTTTTCCTTAATACTAACTACTCTTTGGTATGTAACCGATATAAAGAGTAATAGTATTATTCTAAGGTGAAGGGAAAAACTTATGTCTAAAACAATTGCATTATGCATGATTGTGAAAAATGAAGAACAGTTTTTAAGACGGTGTTTGGACAGCGTTAAGGATATAGTAAATCAAATCGTAATCGTTGATACGGGTTCTACAGATAATACTATCGATATCGCTAGAGAATATACTAGTGAAGTATATAGTTTTGAATGGATAAACGATTTTTCAGCGGCGAGAAATGAATCTATTAAATATGCTACCACCGATTATATCTTAATTATGGATGCAGATGAGTACTTGGATACGAATTCGAATTTGCAAAAAGATATTGCTACAGAGAAAGATTGGTACTTTTTGAAAATCCACAATGTTCTATCTCAGGGACGTCAAATAGCTCATATTGCTGTACGACTTTTTGCCAATGGTAAAGGACTCTCTTTTCAAAACCGTCTTCATGAGCATCTAAATATATTGGCTGAAGGTAAAACCTACTCGAATGGTTTGGGCGAATCTGTATTACATCATACAGGGTACACAGATGAAATCATGGAAGGAAGGGATAAAAAAAATAGAAATCTTCCTCTTATGCTACAGGAAGTAGAAGAAAATCCTAATGCTTATAATTTATTTAACATGGGAAGAACTTATAAATGGAATGAAGAATATGAAAAGGCTATCCAATATTTGCAAAGAGCTTATCCGTTAAGTAAAAATTTAACGATCATGCCTGATCTTCTGACAAATTTAGCTCATTGTTTATCAAGTTTAAAACGAGAACCAGAGGCATTAAAGATACTTAATGATGCCATAATCTTGTTTCCCAACGAAACTGATTTATGGCATATGCAAGCACTTCTTTTTTTAGAGCTAGGTTATTTTAAAGATGCGATCAATTCATTTGAAACTTGTCTAAAAATAGGTGATCAAGGAATAACTATTACTGAAGGTAATGGTGGGTATATGGCCCGTTATCGGTTAGCAGAAGTCTATGAGAAGACCTATCGTGCGTCAGAAAGCTATGAGCAAATTATAGAGACGGTACGTGCAAAAAAGAGCTTTATGGCAGGGGTATCAAAATATTTCCAAATAGTTACTATGGCTAATATTCCCCTTGAAGAGGTTTATGAGAATTTTAATCAAATCTACGGAATTTCCACAGTTGAAGAGCTTGAGCGTTTGCTCGAAGTACTTTATGTTTTGCGACATCCTCTTTTAAATAGATATCTAAATGAATATGAAATTAAGGTTGAAGAAAAAGTAAGCGTAATAGCTGTTCAATATGCTAAGCAATATGAGAAGGCGAAATTATTATGGATAAAAATGGGGTGTTATACTGAGGAAAATAGCGAAGATATTTTACTACTTTCTTTGATCTTAAAAGACATGAAGTTATTCGGGTTTGCCCAACCTTTCCTAAACTTAAGCATAAAAGAGGCGAAATTGCTTCAGAATATCATTTTAAGTGAAGATATAAAAAATCAAAAATTTTCATCTCATTTGGAAAGTATTTTAATGAAAATGATTGAGCATTTGCTTGTACTTCAAGAATATGAAATTTTTCAGCATGTTCTGAATTATGTATGGGTAGGTTCTCTGGATTTCAAATACGATGTGATACAAAAGATGGTCAATTTTGGATTTGATGAAGTAGCCATTGATTTGTTAGTTAAATTATTTGAGACTAATCCTAATAATCTAAAGGTTATACAATTGCTAGGAGATGTATGTTTTAAGTTAAATTATTTCGAAGATACACAACTCTTTTATACCAAACTTTTGGATCTTTGCCCCGAGTATAGTTCATATGAAAGATGTTATATATTATCAGAAAAAATTGATGATCACATAAGTGCCAGTAATATTAAACAGAGGATTAAACAGAAATTCCCTCTTGCTTTATGGGTATTGGAATAGATTTTATGTATGAAAAGGAGGTAAAGATCCTCAGTGTCAGAACAGTCTAATCTTTTATATGAATTAGAAAATTTAGCGATGGAACTTGTGGTTCTTATGTTGCAAACACAAAGACAGATGAAAAAAGGTGTATTCAAAGATCAGATTATAAATAATATAAATGCTTTAGTTGATGGATTTGTAACTTTAAATGATACCTTAAATAACCATGTTTACATGAATATATATGGGAATTTAGATGCTTTTTTCAGACAAATTAGTGAAGTGTTTGAAAAAATTATTTTAGCATATGAGACTGATAATTCAGAAATAATCAGAACGTTATACAATCAGGAATTGATTCCTAAATTCATTGGCTTGAAAAATGAACTTACTAATGAAATTGATAACTCTACAGGGCTGAAGAGTATTATTATTAGCGGTATATCTCTCATTTCTTCGAAGATTATTGATTTAATTGATTTTTCGAAAGTTAGAATAGTGGCATTTATTTCTGATGAACCAAGTTATATAGGCAAATTTATTGATGATATCCCTGTGTTGAATTCACAGGATGTAAAAGAAATATGTGTTAAGTTTTTAATTATAACTGACAATTATTCCTGTGACTGTATTTCTGAAATTGTTAATTTAAAGCGATTTTTAGAAACTAACTATGATTTTGAGATATTTAGAGCTTATGATGATTTGAAGTTGTATGAAATAGATAATAACAAAATGAATGGTTTTATTACTGGACTATCTTACGCTGAAGTTGGTGTAGATGTGAATGAAATACAGCCATACAATGTAGTAAATTTAGCAGTTTCAAGTCAAGATTTGTACTATGACCATCAGTGGATTAAATCTATTGTAGGAGAAATGGAATTTCAGTTTGCATTTATAGGACTTAGTTATTACAGTTTTGAGTATGATTTATCTAAAAGCAGCTTGAAAAATCGGGTTAATGTATATTCTTCATTATTCAAAAGTGAGAATAATCTTGAGGATGAATACAGTGCAATCGAGTTCCAAGAAAACGTTGATAAGATTTTTAAACCCAATTTTATTGAAAATATTTACAATATTCTTAAAGTTGTAAGTGAAACAAGGTGGGAAAACTTTGTTAAGCGACAAATGAGCGAAGATGATATGAAGAATGGTAAATATCTTGCGTACAGAGACGGTGCAAAGGATTACCCTACTACTGTAGTTTATAATAAAGGGATATTGAGGGGGATGCTCAATATTTTGCAAGAGAATAATATAAAACCTATTTTGTTGGTGTGTCCAGTCAGTAAATATTATCACCAATTTTTTCCTCCGCGTATAAAGGAAGAATTCAAAAAAAATGTAGAAATGATCTTAGAAGAGTTCAATGTTCATATAATAGATTTATTTGAATCTGATAAATTCATGGACACGGATTTTTATGATGCATCACATTTGAATAAAGAAGGAGCCAAAAAGTTAACTTTATTTTTAAGAGGTTATTTAGATAATTTGTTCTATGGAGAAACTAAAAATAGAAAGACATCAGACTGTAAAGAGTAGAAGCCTAATATAGGGGGAATTTGTTGTATTTAAGAAAAATTATTCATTAGTTGTGTTTATACTTTATTCATGTCTCTTCATAACCTACAAAGTCTAACCGATAAATATAATAAATAATCCCATCGGAGGTTGCAAGATGAATCTACAGTTTTCTCTTTCAACGAATGCGGTGAGTGGCAATACAAACGGGATAAGTCAACATAGCGATTCTGTAGCTCATCAGGACAGCCAACTAATACAAGCCGTGAAAAGTGGTTCAGAGTTAAGCAAGCTTGAAAGGCAGGGAGTTTCATTCTCCATGGGAGATGAACAGCTCATTAAGGCGATAGATCGAGCGGTTAAGGCTCTTCAGGGACCTACAACCACGTTGGAAATGAGTGTGCATGAGAAAACACATCAAATCTTGGTCAAAGTCCTTAATAAGGATACCGGGGAATTGATCCGGGAGATTCCTCCTGAAAAGACCCTAGATTTAGTGGCTAAGATGATGGAGATTGCTGGAATACTTATAGATGAAAAAGTATAAGGAGGTATTGAGATGCGTATAAACGGTTTCTCAGGAATGGATATAGATAGCATGGTTACGTCCTTGATGACTACAAAAAGGGTACCACTTAACAAGTTGAATCAGCAAAAACAAACATTGGAATGGACGAGAGATAGTTATCGCGAATTAAACACCAAAATCGTTCAGTTTAGACAAAAATTGTTCGATATGAGCGGTTCAGGTGAAATGAATACTCAGAAATCAACGATAACTGGTAATACAACGGCTATTAAAGCGGATGCTAATGCTGATGCTAGCTCTACACCTATGTCTGTAGTCGTTAACAAGTTAGCAACAAAATCTAATATGCAAACCTCTACAGGCCTACGTACTGCCGGCAGCAGTACGGCAGATGCTACTAAAAGTACCACATTGGAGCAAATTGCAGGTGGTAGTGCGTCAGATACTTATGAGTTAAATATCAATGACAAAACAATCACTTTTCTTAAAACCGATACAATATCTACAGTGATGGCCCGTATCAATTCAGAAGGGGCGAACGTAACAGCGACCTTTGATGAAATAAGTGGCAAGTTCTCCATTACAGCTAAAGACTATGGGGATAGCAATAATATTAAATTAACAGGTGCGGATAAGCAGGTTAAAAGCAGTACGCTTATGGATTTATTCCAAATTAGTTCTACAGATGTAAAGGCGGCTGAAAAAGGAGAAGTTATAGTAACGAATACTGCGGATTCGAGTTCTAAAACTTATAATCCTGATAAGAATTCCCTTATCGTTAATGGAGTGACACTGACTCTGTTAGAGACCACGGGAACCACTGGACCAGCTAAAATAACAACCCAATCAGATCCAACAAAAGCTATGGAGACCATTAAATCTTTTGTAGATACTTATAATGACTTATTAAGTACATTTAATAAGAAACTAAGTGAACAAAAGTATCGCGATTTTCCTCCATTGACAGCCGATCAGAGGAAAGATATGAAAGAAGATGAAATTAAGCAGTGGGAAGAAAAGGCGAAAAGTGGCCTTCTTAAAAATGACTCCATTTTAAGTTCTGCTGTGTCTTCTATGCGTATGGTTATTTCCAGTAAATTAGGCGATTTAAGTTCGGTTGGTATTACTACAGGTCAATATTTCGAAAATGGTAAATTACAAATTAATGAAGAGAAGCTGAAGGCTGCTTTGACGACAAATCCGGATAAGGTTATGAATATATTCAAAGGGTCGGCTGCGGATGTAAACAGCAAGCCAATCTATAGTGAACTAAGAAGTAAGCTTGATACTACGTTAGACATGATTGTAAAAAAAGCAGGTACATCAAAATTTGATACAAATGGCAGCATGACCTTTAAAACAGAAAGCATAATGGGAGATCAATTAAAAAGCTATAATAGCCGTATTACAGATCTATCAAGCAGGCTTAAAGATGCTGAAACTCGTTATTACAAGCAGTTCTCAGCTATGGAATCGGCTATGAATAAGTACCAGTCACAGTCGTCCAGTTTGACAAGCTTTTTACAATAGTCTAGAAAAGGGTGATTCGTTTGATCTCATCTCCTTATGAAAAATATAAACAGTCTTCGGTGCAGACCTCAACGCCGGGGCAGCTTGTTATAATGTTGTATGATGGTGCTATCCGGTTCATAAAGGCAGGTCTTGAAGGAATATCGTCCAATGATATTGCTAAAGCAAACATCAACCTGGGCAAAGCACAAACCATTATTAGTGAGTTAATGTCTACGTTAAACTACTCGTATGACATTTCCAAAAATTTATATGCTTTATATGAGTATATGAACTATTTATTGATTCAAACGAATATCAAGAAAAAGATTGAGTCAGGTGAAGAAGTTTTGGGTTATCTGCAAGAACTGCGTGAAACTTGGATTGCAGTGAACAAGCTGACAGCAGGTATGTCATTATCTTCGGAACAGTAAGCTATGATTAATGAAGCTTTATCCCAATTGGAGCAACTAACCCAACAATTTATCATTCGACTGAATGAGACAAATTACGAGGAAGTTGAGATTTTTGTCGAAGTTCGTCAAATGAAGGTGGATAAATTGCTGAATGCCTTGGAAAATTCGCCCATGACAGAAGAGCAAAAACAGAAATTAGAGTCTATTCTAAGTCATGATGCATTAATTGATCAGCACATGCAATCGCTAAAACAGGAAGCCCAAAATTGGCTTGTCCAAAGAAATATGGCCAAATCGCAACGCAGTGCTTATGAATCTAACTATACGCCTGATAGCTTTCTGATGGATCGTAGGAAATAAATTTAAAAAGCTCTCGCCCAACACGTTTTATTGTGTGGACGAGAGCTTTTTAACATTTGTAAAGCCTTAATTGAGTTTAAACGAAAAGAAAGGACACATACAAAAAAATCTATCAATTTATCGTTTCAGGCACTAAAATGTAGTTTAAAATATGATTAGTAAGTCTACTTTAGTTCAAGTTCTGATGTTTCAATGAACAAAGTTGTTGACTATTTACCCATTGTATTATATATGGAATAACTATACATGAAAACATTATCAATTCCAATTGACAATGGATAACTTTGGGTGGTATAGTCGGAAATGTGGGCGAGAGCTTCACTTCATTTGATGACGAAGGGAATGTTAGTGCATGCAAGGTAAAGTAAAATGGTTTAACGCAGAAAAAGGTTATGGTTTCATTGAAACGGCTGACGGCGGCGACGTATTTGTACATTTTTCCGCAATTCAAACAGAAGGCTTCAAAACACTTGAAGAAGGACAAGACGTGGAGTTCGACATTGTCGAAGGCGCACGTGGACCACAAGCCGCTAACGTAACCAAATTATAATCATCCCCGGCATAGCCGACCTACATAATTGGTAAGATGGTTAGCAATGGATAACGCGCTAGCAACTGCCCTGGAATATATTCCAGGGCTTTTTTATGTGTAAATACATAAAAAGAGCCCCTTACCTGGTGGTAAGGAGCTCAAAACAATAGAACATTTACTCTACAGAACCGTCAAAGTGAGCCATCTCCACAAAAATGGTATTGGAGGAGGCAGATTGTTTCTCTATGCTTCCGTCTGGTATAGCGGAATTGATGTCGAAGGAAAAGACGATGACGGCTTTGTGGTCTGGATCAAGCTGGCCTAACGGGATACCTTGGAGTAGCTTAGGATGCGGAAGTGACACAGGATTCACGGTGACAGTTCGCAGCAAAATGAAATCTTCGGCTGCGAATGGTACAGTGAGCAAAAGCTCCTCTAGGGGAGTGCTGCCAATGTTTTCTACATGGACGATGAAGGACAGGGTATCTTCTTGTCCGACACCAGAGCGCTGGAGTTAAGTGTAAGATTAGGGATGGCTGCAATGACGGTCACGCCGGCCGTATTGGATTGGGCGGTTTCCTGGATGGTCTCTCCTCCACTACGACGTAAGGTATATGCGATGGTAGTCTGGTTGCTGAATGTTCCATCTGCAGGTGCTTCACGGTTTTAAGCCTGTAACGTAAGGGTGAGCGTCTCACCTGGTGCAATATCCGGGAGCGTGGTACCTGTGCCGGGATTAGCGCCTGGCTGTGCTTTCTCTTGGATAGTAAGGCTGTTGGGTACATAAATCATTCCTTGCGGCAACGGATACTGCGCTGGGATCGCTCCTTTGTTTGTAATCTGTATGGTGAATGTGAGTGTGTCACCTACAGAGGCATCGGTGGTGTTCACCTTTTTCACTAATTCGAGCAGTGGGAATACAACTGGGATCGTAACGGTATTCGTAGTCAATGTGCCTGATACGGCTCTTCCTCCAGAAAACGTAAACGAGTAGGCAAGGCAGCTTGATTTCCGATGTAGCCGGATGGAGGCGTCTCCGATACGGTCACTTGGTGTAAGCCAGTGTCAATGACTGTCCAGGTTCCATGAGCTAATTTTAAACATGACCTTTTCAAAGAATGACGTTATCGGAAGCGTTTTATCGAAAAAAGAAGAACTTTGTAAAATAGCTTCGAAATGTTGGGCTCTTTTTTACTTGGCGTTAACATATGTGCTATAATGAAGGGGCAAAGGAGGCGTGCCCTATGAACTTAACAGTACGAGGTCAACAGATCGAGGTTACCGACGCTTTGAAGGACTACGTTGATAAGAAATTCAGCAGACTTGAAAAGTATTTCGATGCACCCCCGACATCTGATGGAAGTGTAACGTTAAGCACAACCAGAGATTTACACACTGTAGAAGTAACCATTCCTTTGCCGGGGCTTGTACTCCGTGCCGAAGACGAAAGCGATGACATGTATGCGTCCATTGATGCCGTGGTAGACAAGCTTGAACGGCAAATTCGCAAGCATAAAACCAAGCTAAACCGAAAATTCCGTCAGGAAGGCAGTTTGAAAACTCTTTTTGTGGAAGATCCGGCAGGTGGCGTGGCTGTTGCTGAAGATGAGGATGCAGAATTGGATGAGCTGGAAGTCGTTCGCACCAAGCGTTTCTTATTGAAACCTATGGATGTGGAAGAAGCTATTCTTCAAATGAACATGGTTGGACATAATTTCTTTGTATTTTCCAATATTGACAACGAAGAAGTCAACGTAGTTTACAAGCGCAATGATGGTAAATACGGTCTGATCGAACGGGAATAGCCTGTGAAGTAGGAACTTATCACATTTTAAAATGAATAGAACGTTTCGATTGAAGCATGCTTCATGGATATTAGGGAAAATGATAATAACACGAGCCTTATCCTTGCGAACCTGGCGGGATAGGGCTCTTTTATATGTTTTTTGTAAATATAATGGAAATTTCAACTTGGATAAGTGTAACCAATTGTGTATTTCGTGCGTCAATTGATTTGGTATCTTTAACCGGATGCAAATCTGGAGGCTGCTTGTGTTGCGGCATGTCCTACAAACTGTTACAATTTATGCAAAGAACATCGCACGATGGGCTGGTACAGCCGGGCCTGTCAAACATATCGGGAATCAATTTCATCATGGACCCTTTCTAATTGTGAAATTGATTCTATTAATTGTTTTGCGCGAAAGGGGTAAACCATGCTAGGAATTGTTAAGAAAATCTTCGGAGATACCAACGAACGTGACGTCAAGCGTTTAATGAAGACGGTTGAACTGATCAATAAGATAGAGCCGGATTTTGAAAAGCTCTCGGATGAGGAGTTGCAAGCGAAGACGGCGGAATTTAAGGCTCGGGTCGAACAGGGAACTACGGCTGAAGAAATTTTGCCGGAAGCTTTTGCAACTGTTCGTGAAGCGTCCAAGCGGGTGCTGGGCAAACGTCATTATGACGTACAGATGCTCGGCGGTATTGCGCTGCATGAAGGTAAAATTGCCGAGATGAAAACCGGTGAAGGTAAAACACTGGTAGGAACACTGCCGGTTTATTTGAATGCTCTGTTGGGCAAAGGCGTGCACGTGGTTACGGTCAATGACTATTTGGCGCAGCGTGACAGCGGAGAAATGGGACAAATCTACAACTTCCTGGGGATGACTGTAGGGCTGAATTTGGCGAATATGGATCATGCCGCCAAGCAGGAAGCTTATGCTTGTGACATCACGTACGGTACAAACAACGAGTTTGGGTTCGATTATCTGCGGGATAATATGGTGCTTTACAAAGAGCAGATGGTACAACGTCCGTTGTACTTCTGTATCATTGATGAAGTGGATTCCATTCTCGTCGATGAAGCCCGTACACCATTGATTATTTCAGGACAAGCTCAGAAATCGACAGAGCTGTATTTTGCGGCTGACCGTTTTGTGAAGAGCCTGAATGTTGAAGAAGACTACACCCTGGATATTAAGGTGAAGTCGGTTGCTTTGACCGAAAACGGCGTATCCAAAGCTGAAAATTTCTTTGGTCTCGAAAACCTGTACGATCAGGAAAGTGTTACAATCAATCACCATATTGTACAGGCATTGAAGGCTAATGCTATTATGCGTTTGGATGTGGACTATGTCGTAGCTGACGGTGAAGTTCTGATTGTCGATGAGTTTACAGGTCGTTTGATGGCTGGACGTCGTTACAGTGATGGTTTGCATCAAGCCATTGAAGCGAAGGAAAACATCATTGTACAAAATGAAAGTATGACGCTAGCCACGATTACATTCCAAAACTATTTCCGTATGTACCGCAAATTGGCGGGTATGACGGGTACAGCTAAAACAGAAGAAGAAGAATTCAAAAAAATATATGGTCTGGAAGTGCTCCAAATTCCGACGAACCGCGCCAACCAGCGTGTGGATATGCCTGACGTAGTGTACAAGAGCGTGAAAGGCAAATTCCATGCAGTGGTAGATGAAATTCTGGAGCGTAACAAAAAGAACCAGCCGATATTGGTAGGTACGGTCTCTATTGAAAACTCAGAGCTTCTTTCTGAAATGCTGAAACGCAAAGGCGTTCGTCACAAAGTGCTTAACGCCAAGTATCATGCCGAGGAAGCTGAGATTATTTCCCGTGCAGGTGAAGCTGGCGCAGTTACCATCGCTACCAACATGGCTGGACGTGGTACTGACATCGTACTGGGCGAAGGCGTATCAGAACTCGGTGGTTTGCACATCATCGGTACAGAACGTCATGAATCCCGTCGTATTGATAATCAGCTTCGCGGACGTGCAGGACGTCAGGGTGATCCAGGCTCCACGCAGTTTTACTTATCGCTGGGCGATGAGTTAATGAAGCGTTTTGGTGCGGACAACGTACTGAATATGATGGAGCGTTTGGGCTTCGAGGAAGACCAACCTATCGAGAGCCGCATGATTACACGTGCTATCGAATCAGCTCAAAAGCGCGTCGAAGGCAACAACTTTGATCAGCGTAAAGTCGTTCTCCAGTATGATGATGTGATGAACCAGCAGCGTGCTATCATTTACAAACAACGCCGTGAAGTGCTGGAATCAGAGAACATCAAGGAAATTGTGTTCGATATGATCAAGCCTGTTATTGAGCGTGTGGTGGAAGCTCATTGTGGTGATGACATTCCTGAAAACTGGGAGCTTGAAGAAGTAGCAGAGTATGTGAACAACAACCTGCTTGAGGAAAACTCACTTACACGTGATGATCTGTGGGGCAAGGAAAAAGAAGAAATGGTCGATATGATCTTCGAGAAAGTTTCCAACAGATACCACAGCCGTGAAGAGATGATTGGCGAAGATATGGTACGCGAGTTCGAGAAAGTTATCGTACTGCGTGCAGTCGATAGCAAATGGATGGATCATATTGATGCTATGGATCAATTGCGTCAAGGTATTCACTTGCGTGCTTACGGCGGTACCGATCCGCTGCGCGAATATCAATTTGAAGGCTTCGAAATGTTCCATGCTATGATTGCTAGCATCCAAGAGGAAGTAGCGACATACATCATGAAGGCACAAATTGAATCTAACCAAGAGCGTCAGGCTGTCATTGACGAAGACAAAATCTCGACGAGTGGCGAACCTGCGGCTCCTAAAAAGAAATCCGCCCCTTCGCGTCCGCGTAGAAAATAACGGATTGAAATTAAGGGATAGATCTTGAGATACACTATTCCCTGCAGTGCATATAATGGCAGGCGGCAGTTCAACCACTGACCGTCGGCCATTTTGTGCCATACAGGGGGCGACGCCGATGTTTTCAACTATAGTTCTTCTGTTGGAGGATCAGTTTGAATATTTTTTTCTTGAGAAGATTGTCCCTGTTTCTATAATTATGACAAGCAAGCAGGTCCCTGCTTGCTTGTCAGTTAATTCAGCAGTTGATCCGGCTCACATAACCAGAGCCAGTTATTTAAAAGCTGTTTGACTTTACGGCGGTCGGTAGCGAAGCGGAGGATTTGAATCTGGAGAAGCGCCAGCGTTCGCCTTTGCAGTGAGATGCCCACCTTTGAATGTGTTATTCCAATCAAGGGCATCTCGCTGCAACAGCGATCGTAAGATCAAATCATTCGCGCAGCGCCTACCCACCAGCCGTAACTCACAACGCTTTTACTCCCCCTAACCATATATTAAAAGGAGAATGACATCATGATAGATCCAAGTGTAAAGCATGATTTACGAGAAATAGGCAAGAAACTAACAAACCTTAGGGGGTCTCTTTGACTTAGATCTCAAGCAGGAAATGATCGCAAACTTTGAAGAAAAGATGGCTGCGCCTGATTTTTGGGATGATAATGACAAGGCTCAAGGTGTAATCGCAGAAATGAACGCTGTTAAGTCTTCAGTGGACAGCTATGAACAGCTTCGTCAGGAATACGAAGACGCCGGTATGATGGCTGAACTGGCTGATGAGGAAGGCGATGAAACACTGGCTGGAGAGATCGAGAACAGTGTCGCTTCTCTACTGAGCAAGCTTCAGGAGTTTGAGCTGCAATTGCTTTTGAATCAGCCGTATGACAAGCTTAATGCCATCTTGGAGTTGCACCCGGGGGCAGGCGGAACTGAGTCCCAGGATTGGGGACAAATGTTGCTGCGGATGTATACGCGCTGGGCAGAAAAACGGGGCTTTAAAGTAGAAACCCTGGACTATCTAGCGGGTGATGAAGCAGGGATTAAGAGCGTAACACTATTGATCAAAGGTTATAATGCCTACGGTTATCTGAAAGCGGAGAAAGGTGTGCATCGACTCGTTCGCATCTCACCATTTGATTCGTCCGGTCGTCGGCATACATCGTTCGTCTCCTGTGATGTGGTACCGGAAATTGCGGATGATGTGGACGTTGAAATCCGTACGGAAGATCTGAAAATTGATACGTACCGGGCCAGCGGCGCGGGCGGTCAGCATATTAATACAACCGACTCTGCCGTTCGGATTACGCATCTACCTTCCGGTATTGTCGTAACTTGTCAAAATGAACGCTCCCAGATCAAGAACCGTGAGCGTGCTATGACGATGCTCCGTTCCAAGCTCTACGAGCGTAAGATCGAAGAGCAACGTCAGCAATTGGACGAAATCCGCGGAGAACAGTCTGATATTGCATGGGGCAGCCAAATTCGCTCCTACGTGTTCCATCCATACAGCATGGTTAAGGATCATCGTACTAGTGTGGAAACTGGCAACGTAGGAGCTGTCATGGATGGCGATCTCGATCCGTTCATCGACGGATACCTGCGCAGCCAAATTAAGCTGGACGCAGAATAATAGCCTGTACGTTTTCCTACAGAACCGCAGACCATGTGCCTGCGGGCTGTAGGAATTTTTGTGTAACGGTATTTTTTAATTAAAGGAGAACACGAATGATGTCTCAATTGAATCCTCCCGCTGCCCGCCGAAGACGCCGCAAGCCTCTGATTGCCGCCAGCGGACCAGTACGTAACGTGACCGATGTTCTGCTGATTATACTCGGCTCCTTCATTACAGCGGTGACCTTTAACATGTTCTTGCTTCCAAACCAGATTGCATCCGGGGGGGTATCTGGCTTGTCTATCTTGGGCGAGGACCTGTTTGGCCTGGAACCGGCCTATACGCAGTGGGGAATGAATATTCCGTTATTTATAGCAGGGGTACTGTTGTTAGGGAAAAAGTATGGTTTGCGTTCCCTGCTGGGAAGTATTATGCTGCCGCTATTCGTTTATGTGACGAAGGATTGGGCAGTTCCGACAACAAATCCGCTGCTGGCTTCGTTGTATGGTGGAATCGGGGTAGGGTTGGGTTTGGGCACCGTATTTCGGGGCAGGGGCTCGACGGGTGGACTGGCTATTTTGGCGCAAATTATTCAAAAGTATACCGGTTTTAGTCTTTCTCTCTGTGTCATGCTGATGGATGGCACGGTGATTACACTGGCTGGTTTCGCCCTGTCGCCGGAACGGGCGCTGTATGCATTGATTGGCTTGTTTGTAACTGGCAAGGTCATTGATGCTGTGGAAATGGGACTGAGCTATTCCAAAGTGGCCTACATCATATCCAATCAGAAAGAAACGATCATGCAAGCCATTTTGCAGGATTTGGATCGAGGATTGACAGAGCTGGCAGGACGGGGCGGTTACACGAACGAAGAACGCCCTGTACTTATGGTTGTAGTCGGGCAAAACGAGGTGACTCGCCTCAAAACGCTCGTCCGCTTGGTAGACCCGGAAGCTTTTGTGATTATTAGTAATACACGTGAGGTATGGGGTGAAGGTTTTAAGAAGGAAAGCTGAAACAAAGTGGCCTGTCTGGAGGCTTGCTCTTAACTGAATCAATGCCGGAGAGCCCACTGATGTAGTAGGCTCCTCTCTCTTCAGAATAGCTTCACTAGGTTCTTTTTGCTAATCGTTCAAGCCAATTTGCCGTTTGTCCTTGATTAAAAAACGAGGTTGGCATCCCTTTTACCCCTGTTTTGACCATAAATAAACCGCCTGCTAGGGGTTGATTGGCACTATCGTCATCTTGAGCAGTCGTAATATATAACTCATCCAGATGTTCACCGCCAAAAGCGCACGAAGTCACACGATTGACTGGGAGTGACACCTCAGCAATCACTTCTCCATGGGCAGGATGGATACGGGAGACACGTTTACCGCCCCAGCGAGCAATCCACAACATGCCCTCTGCATCGATTGTCATGCCATCTGGATACCCTTCACTTTCATCCAATCTAGCCACCAGTTGCTTATTCATAATAGTGCCTTGTGTCACATCGTAATCGAAGGAGACGACTTCCAATGTTGGAGTATCAATATAATACATTGTACGATGATCTGCGCTCCAGGCTAATCCATTAGATATAGAAGCTTCATCAACCAGTAAGGAGACATTACCTTCTGTGCTCAGACTATACAATGCTCCTTGTGCGAGTTCACCATTTAGGCTCATTGTTCCTGCCAAAAAACGTCCTGCAGGATCGCATTTACCATCATTAAATCGATTACCTAGTCTACCTTCTTCAGGATCATGGATCAATACTTTGGTCCCTGTCTCAATATTCAAACAGTATAGACCGCTGATCAGGGCTACGATTACTTTATTTTTGAGATAAGGTACAACTGCACTAATATGTTCACCAACATCTATTGTACGATCTGTGCGTGTAGAAGGATCGTAGATATGCAATTGAAAGCCTTCAATATCGACCCAAAATAAACGTTGGAACTGTTGATCCCAACTAGGACCCTCGCCTAACTTCGCTTTAGCATCTATAACGATATTTGCTGTATATGTTTCGATGTATAACACCCCTAACATTTAGTTTATTTTCGAAATTATGATCCCAACTATCCAATAGTGAAGTTGCCTCTATACGGACATACATATGAATGAACCCCCAATCATACGCTCCAGCGGCGCCTCCTGCGCAAACTCACTAAATGCAGTCAGTGTGATTTCCTCTTGTATATAGACTACGCGTACCCCATCCATGTTCAACGAGTTCATAAAGTGCAGCAAATGGCCAATCAAGATGAATACCAATGTAGGAGATAATTTAAAGGGAATCTCCCCCCTCCTTTTCTTTATGCAAAACGGAAGACCATATTCAAGAGGCCCTCTGTCTCTTTTTTATTTCCTTTATTATAGCCTGTACAGCTTGTCCGTCAAAAGAATAGGCAAGAGCGCATATTTTATATTTGGAGGAATAACATTACATGAGGTGTTGTATTTATATGAATAGAGTCGTATAATAATACATATTTCATAGGAACGGAATGGAGGAAGGTCTGTGAGCAGCAAGCTAAAAGTGGCAATTGTCGGTTCCACCGGATATGGCGGGGTGGAGCTGATTCGATTTTTGGTTCATCATCCGCAGGTAGAGATCGTATCTGTTATTTCTTCGTCCAGCGCGGGTGTCCCGATCAGTGACGGGTTTCCACATCTGACGGACATTGTGGTGCAGGATTTGGACGGTGTCGATGTCCACGAAATTGCTGCCAAGGCCGATCTGGTTTTCACAGCTACGCCATCGGGCGTAAGTACCAAGTTAGTGCCGCAGCTTCTTGATGCTGGACTGAAGGTCATTGACCTTTCCGGGGACTTCAGGCTCCGAAGTGGGGAAACGTATGAAGCATGGTATAAAAAGCCTGCGGCTTCACCCGAATATCTCAAGCAAGCGGTATACGGACTCAGCGAGGTGTATACAGAAAAGCTTGCGGGCGTTTCTTTTATTTCCAATCCGGGCTGCTATCCGACGGCGACATTGCTGGGGATTATTCCTGCCCTGAAAGCGGAGTGGATTGACCATCAGTCGCTGATTGTGGATGCCAAATCCGGGGTATCTGGCTCCGGTCGGGGAACAAGTCTCGTTTCGCATTATGCGGAAATGAACGAGAATTTTAAGGCTTATAAGGTCAATAAGCACCAGCATATCCCTGAGATCGAACAGGTACTGGGTGATGTTGCGGGCGAGGACGTTACGATTACGTTTACGACACAACTTGTTCCCATGACCCGAGGAATTATGAGTACAATTTATGTCACGCTGAAGGGTGACCATACAGATCAGGATCTTATCGGGTTATACCGGGATTATTATAAAGGCCATCCTTTTGTCCGTGTACGTGGCGAAGGTATATGGCCAGCAACGAAGGAAGTATTTGGTTCGAATTACTGCGACATCGGTTTTGCAGCAGATGCGCGAACCGGGCGTCTTACGATTATTTCTGTCATTGATAATGTTGTGAAGGGTGCCGCTGGACAGGCGATTCAGAATTTAAATTTGATGATGGGATGGGAGGAGAACCTCGGGCTGGGCTTCATACCGGTATATCCGTAAGTAGGAAGTAACCGCAACATGGATACGGGAAACGTCAGCGGGCGGAATTTGGAATGCAAGCGCAGCTGTCACTCATCGAATATGTTGCGAACGAGGGCACATAATTATGGGCAAAGTAGGGTTTACAGTAGTAAACGGGGGCAACATCGTAACCCCGCGTGGCTTTACAGCCGGGGGATTGCACTGCGGACTGAAAAATACGAACCGCAACGATATTGGAGCGATTCGTTGCGAGGTAGAGGCGACAGCTGCTGCGGTGTACACTACCAATGTGTTTCAGGCTGCACCGCTGAAGGTGACCCGCGAGAGCTTGGCAGATGGTCGATTGCAGGCGGTAGTGGTGAACAGCGGGAACGCCAATGCCTGCACGGGACAGCAAGGAGAGCAGGACGCCTACGCTATGCGTTCGGCTGCGGCTCGTGAACTGGGTGTTGCCGAGAATAATGTAGCCGTTGCTTCGACTGGTGTGATTGGCGAGCACTTGAAAATGGATCGTGTGCTTGGCGGTATATCCTCATTACCTGACCGTGTGAACGGGGCAAGCGATGGAGCGGAGCAATTTACCCAAGCCATTCTGACAACGGATTTGGTTAAAAAAGAAGCGTGTGTGGCGGTTGAAGTGGACGGTGTGACCGTGCACATCGCTGGGGCGGCAAAGGGCTCGGGCATGATTCATCCGAATATGGCAACGATGCTCGCTTTTATGACTTGTGATGCAGTGATCGAACAGACGGCGCTTCATCAACTATTAAAGCAGGCAACGGATACCAGCTTTAATATGATTACGGTGGATGGGGATACGAGCACGAACGATATGCTGATCGCCATGGCAAGCGGGCTGGCGGGCAACGGTGAGTTGCACGTAGGGCATCCCAATTGGGAGGCTTTTGCCGAGGCGTTCACCTATATCTGCCGAGAGCTGGCGAAGGCAATTGCTCGCGATGGAGAAGGTGCTACGAAGCTGGTAGAGGTGTCTGTAAGCGGAGCGGTAAGCGATGCGTCCGCCCAAGCGATAGCCAAGACGGTGATCGGGTCCAGTCTCGTCAAGTCAGCCGTTTTCGGAGCAGACGCGAATTGGGGGCGGATTATTGCAGCCGTTGGGCGTGCCGGAGAGCCGGTTAATCCAGATACGGTAGATATCCGCTTGGGTGATATTGTTGTGCTAAGCCAATCAAGCCCGGTCGCTTTTGATGAAGAAGAGGCGCTAGCCTATTTGCGGGGAGATACGGTGCGAATTATTGTTGATTTGCATCACGGGAACGGAACCGCTACAGCATGGGGCTGTGACCTAACCTATGATTATGTGCGGATTAACGCAGCCTACCGGACATAGATACCAGAATAAAATACGAATTGAATTAGGATAGTAGTTGATAGAAGCAACGAGCGGATGTAAGTCTAGTATCATTTAAAAATCGCACGGACTGTGCAGAGGAGAAAAGGAGAGATGATATGCAATCGGCAGTGGAGCACGCGGATCAAGCGAATCATGCGGGAGTGGCGCGTCGTAATTTTGTGATGAAATGCGGAGGAAGTACGCTGGCTGCGTTACCTGATTCCTTTTTTGAAGATTTGGCGCGTTTGCAGTCGGAAGATCTTCAACCTGTCATTGTACATGGCGGCGGCCCTGCGATCTCCGACAACTTGGCGAAGCTGGGAATCGAAACAGAGTTCATTCATGGATTACGCAAAACGACCGAACCCGTGCTGGATGTCGTGGAAATGGTGCTGGCAGGCAGCATTAACAAGCAGATTGTACGTAGAATAGGGATGCATGGAGGCCGAGCGTTGGGGTTGTCAGGCAGTGATGGCTATTTAATCGAAGCTAAGCCTGTGTCGAATGCCGCAGAGGTCGGTTGGGTCGGAGAGGTAACATCCGTTCAGGCTTCGATTATTACAGGTGTACTGGATATGAACTATATGCCTGTTATTGCACCGATCGGGATTGATCGATCCGGTCAGCGTTATAACATTAATGCGGATACAGCGGCGGGTGCAGTAGCCTCTCATCTGGGCGCCAGCCGGATGATCGTCGTTACAGATGTACCGGGCATATTGAAAAAGCATGGCGGAGAAAAGAAAGTGCTGGACTCCATCACCGTACAGGAGATTGAGGATATGATCAGCACAGGTGAAATATACGGTGGTATGATCCCGAAAGTGAGAGCGGCTATTGCCTGTATCCACGGCAAAGTGAAGGAAGTCGTCATTGTGAACGGTAGCGCACCGCAGGTATTAAGTCGTGTGCTGGGCGGAGAATCAATTGGAACACGCATCGTGCGTATGCAGTAATTGCAATATACAGCTCAACCTATATAACCAAACGAAAAAGGAGCGTGAACATAATGAGTAAGGAACCGAATACGCTGGTGACCGAGGAAATGCCAAGTACGGATGGAAGCGGAGTGCAAACGGAAAAGGTGTCGGCAAAAGCGCAGACAGAAAGCTCTCTTTTTCCAACCTATGCAAGATACCCGCTTACACTGGTGAAAGGACAAGGAAGCTGGCTGTGGGATGATCAGGGCAAGCGTTATCTGGATTTCATGTCAGGCATTGCCGTTACCAATCTCGGCCATGCGCCTCAAGCTGTAGCTGAGCGATTGAAAAAACAGATTGATGAACTGTGGCATGTATCCAATCTGTTTCATATTCCAGGGCAGGAACGGGCCGCTGCCTTGCTGACAGCAAATAGCAGCGCAGATGCCGTATTCTTCTGCAACAGCGGGGCCGAAGCGAACGAAGCTGCGATTAAGCTGGCGCGTCGTTACCACCAGAAGGTGAAGCAGACCGGTCGCTACGAAATCATTACGTTCACGCAATCCTTCCACGGACGGACGCTGGCAACTTTGACCGCTACCGGTCAGGACAAAGTAAAAGAGGGATTTTTACCGCTTCCTGCCGGGTTCAAAAGCGTTCCGCTTCACGATCAGGCTGCACTTGAAGCAGCCATCAGTGAACATACGGCGGCAATTATGTTGGAAATGGTGCAGGCCGAAGGCGGCATGTATCCGGTAGCCCCTGCTTTCGTAGACGTGATTACAAAGCTGTGCCGCGAGCATGGTTTGCTGCTGATCATTGACGAGGTACAAACAGGCATGGGACGGACGGGCAAGCTGTTTTCCTTTGAGCATTATGGTATAGAGCCCGATATCTTTACATTGGCGAAAGGACTGGGCAGTGGTTTCTCTGTGGGTGCGATGTTAGGCAAAGAATATTTACGTGAAGCGTTCACAGCGGGCAGCCATGGTTCTACCTTTGGGGGTACGCCACTTGCTATGGCAGCAGTTCAGGCGACCATTGAAACAATTATTGATGACCAACTGCCAGAACGTGCAGCTGAGATGGGAGATTATCTTTTCCATAGTCTGCAAAAGCAGCTTGGAGATATTCCTTTTGTAAAGGATATCCGTGGAAAAGGCTTGATGGTCGGCATTGAGTGTGCGGAGCCGGTAGCGGAGCTTGTTTTGGCAGGACAGAAGAAGGGCATTCTGTTCATTACAGCAGGACCAAACGTGATTCGCCTGTTGCCTAACCTGTATGTAACGAAGGATGAGATTGATCAGGCTGTAGCACTGATTGCTGAATTGATTCGTGAGCATGTGGCTTAGTATAAAGGTCAGAATCTTCCTAGATTAAAGTGTAAAGGAGACGATAGCATGAGCCAGGGCGGCGCACTGCAGCAGATGAATTTGAAAGGACGGGACTTCCTAGAGCTGGACGACTACTCGCCAGAGGAAATCCAGTATTTAATTGATCTCGCCATTGAAATTAAGCGTAAGCATAAAAACGGGGAAACCTATCAGCCGCTAAAGGGGAAAACGCTCGGACTGATTTTCGAAAAATCCTCTACACGTACACGGGTATCTTTTGAAGTCGGTATGTATCAATTGGGGGGGCATGCTCTTTTCCTCAGCAAAAATGACATTCAACTGGGACGCGGCGAACCGATTAGCGACATGGCCCAAGTGATGTCACGTTATCTGGATGGCATTATGATTCGTACCTTTGGGCACGATAATGTCGTAGAGTTGGCACGTTATGCATCTGTCCCTGTGATTAATGGCTTGAGTGATTTGGCGCATCCGTGTCAGGTACTAGCTGATTATCAAACATTGTATGAGCAAAAGGGTAAGCTAAAAGGGCTCAAATTGGCTTACATCGGAGACGGTAACAATATGGCGCATTCCCTCTTGATTGGTGGAGCGAAGCTCGGAGTGCATGTGTCAATTGCAAGTCCAGCTGGATACGAGCCTGATCCTAGTGTGGTCGCGGCTTCTCGTGAGATTGCCAAACAGACAGGTAGTGAGATTGTTATAACCCAAAGTCCGCAGGAAGCAGTAAAAGATGCGGATGCGATCTACACAGATGTGTGGGCGAGCATGGGCTTTGAGGAAGAACAGAAGGAACGGGAGCTTGCTTTTGCCGACTTCCAGGTGAATGAGGAACTGGTCAAGCTGGCGAAGCCAGATTATTTATTCCTGCACTGTCTGCCTGCGCATCGTGGGGAAGAAGTGAGCGCAGGAGTAATCGACGGTCCGAATTCGGTCATTTTTGATGAAGCGGAGAATCGTCTGCATGCGCAAAAAGCGCTGTTAGTTGCTTTAATGGGATAAGATTAATAGGTAAAGAAGATAAAGGCTAGAAGCATTCGGGGAGGACTTCAACAATGGCAAAAGAAAAAATCGTACTCGCATATTCCGGCGGTCTGGATACGTCGGTCATTCTGAAATGGCTCAAAGAAACTTATGATGCTGAAATCATCGCATTCACCGCAGATATCGGTCAAAAGGAAGAACTGGACGGTTTGGAGGAAAAGGCACTCGCTACGGGCGCTTCCAAAGTGTACATTGATGATCTGCGTGATGAATTCGCCAAGGATTTTATCTATCCGATGTTTCAGGCGGGTGCTTTATATGAAGGACAATATTTGCTCGGAACGAGTATTGCACGTCCATTGATCGCTAAGCGGATGGTCGATATTGCGATTGCCGAGGGAGCAACAGCAATCGCTCACGGCGCAACAGGCAAAGGTAACGATCAGGTGCGCTTCGAGCTGAACGCGGCGGCGTTAACGCCGGATATCAAGGTGATCGCACCTTGGCGGCTGGAAGAGTTCCGCAATCAGTTTCCGGGCCGGGCAGAAATGATTGCCTATGCGGAAAAGCACGACATTCCGGTAACCGCTTCTGCAGCCAAGCCATACTCCATGGACCGTAATCTGCTGCATATCAGCTATGAAAGCGGCGTGCTGGAGGACCCTTGGTTTGATCCGAGCGCTCCTGAAAATAAAGAAATGTTCTTGCTCAGCAACGCGCCTGAGGACGCTCCTGATGAAGCAGAATATTTGGAGTTGGAATTTGAAGCAGGTAACTGCGTTGCTTTGAACGGAGAACAGCTAACTCCGCTGCAAGTGATGGAAAAACTGAATGAACTGGGCGGCAAGCATGGTATCGGACGTGTAGATATGGTGGAAAACCGTTTTGTTGGCATGAAGAGTCGTGGAGTCTATGAGACGCCGGGCGGTACGATCCTGTTCACAGCTCACCGCAAAATGGAATCTATCACGATGGACCGCGAGGTTATGAATCTGCGCGATAGTCTGATTACCCGTTATGCTACCTTGGTTTACAACGGTTTCTGGTTCGCGCCAGAACGTGTCGCTTTGCAGGCTCTGGTTCATGAGAGTCAGAAAAATGTCAGTGGTACCGTACGCGTGAAGCTGTACAAAGGCAATATTATCGGCGCAGGCGTCAAAAGTCCGGTTAGCTTGTACAACCCGGACATTGCGACTATGGAAGCTGATCCGACACAAGCCTACGATCAAGGCGATGCAACAGGCTTTATCCGCTTGAATGCTCTGCGTTTGAAGGTCAATGCGGGCGTAACACAAAATCATAAATAATGATGTAACCTAAAAATGTACGGGATGCGGGCCGTTCTTGTCCAAACGACGAGGGCGGCTTGTATTGCAGAGAGGGGATTATGCAATGAGTAAGCTATGGGGCGGACGGTTTACGAAGCAAACGAACAAGCTGGTAGAGGAATATACGGCTTCTATCGGGTTTGATCAGGCGTTGGCGGAAGAAGATATTCAAGGCAGTTTGGCCCATGTGGCCATGCTGGGCAAATGTGGTATTATTCCGCAGGAGGATGCGGACACGATCAAGGAAGGACTGCACACGGTTCTGGAGCGTATCCGCCGTGGGGAAATTGAATTTTCCGTTTCGGATGAGGATATTCACATGAATATCGAAAAAAATCTGATCGAAGCCATTGGTCCGGTCGGCGGTAAGCTGCACACTGGGCGCAGCCGTAACGATCAGGTAGCAACGGATATGCACTTGTATTTGCGCGGACGTGTGGTATCGCTGGTTGGAATGCTGCATGATGTGCAAGCCGCATTAATCGGGCAGGCGAAGGACAATCTGGACACGATTGTACCTGGATACACACACTTGCAGCGTGCGCAGCCTATTTTGTTCGCACATCATCTGCTGGCATATGTGTCTATGCTGGAGCGGGATATTGACCGACTCAAAGATAGCTACAAGCGGATTAACGTATTGCCGCTCGGCGCTGGCGCTTTGGCCGGGACCACCTTCCCGATCGACCGTCATTTTGTAGCAGAACAATTGGGCTTTGACGGGGTCTATGAAAATAGTCTGGACGCCGTCAGTGACCGGGACTTTATCGTAGAGTTCCTGGCTGGTGCCTCGCTGATTATGACGCATTTGTCTCGTCTGAGTGAAGAATTGGTGCTATGGAGTAGCACGGAGTTTGGTTTTGTCGAGCTGGATGATGCTTTTTGCACAGGCAGCAGCATTATGCCGCAGAAGAAAAACCCGGATGTACCGGAGCTGGTACGTGGTAAAACCGGACGTGTCTATGGAAACCTCGTGGGTCTGTTGACTGTACTGAAATCCTTACCGCTGGCATACAACAAGGACATGCAGGAGGACAAGGAAGGGATGTTCGATACCGTTGCTACGCTGGAAGGAGCCTTGCAACTGTTCGCACCGATGATCGCCACGATGAAGGTGAACAAGGATCGTATGCGTCAAGCGGTCAATCAGGATTTCTCCAACGCAACGGATATTGCGGACTTCCTGGTCGGCAAAGGGCTTCCATTCCGTCAGGCGCATGAGGTCATTGGCAAAACCGTGCTGTATTGCATCCAGCAGGGCAAATATCTGCTTGATCTGACACTGGACGAATTCCAGCAGTTTTCGGATCTGTTCGACGACCGCATTTATGAGGTGCTTCAACCAGAAGCGGTGGTTAATGCCCGGAATGTATATGGCGGAACTGCTACCGGCCAGGTGCAGGCAGCCATTGGGCGCAGTGAACAGCTCCTGGCGAACACGTCAACATGGTTTGAAGGGCACAAGCCGAAAAATTAATCAGTAAAGAAAGATATTATTCTCTTGCACAGCAGCGGGATGCTGTGTAAAATCAGATTTTAAGGATATTAGCAATCTATGGTTCCAAAGGCACCGTTCGCGGTGTCTTTTGTGCTTTCTAAGGTATTTGATTTATTAATGATCCGAATATATGGAATGCGTAGATTTCTTGGAAAGGTATTGTCCACAGCGCTTAATATATAGTTCTATATACCTATTAATGCACTAGTGTGAAAGTTTCTAGGATTTACATTTTTGTATACTACGCCTACTATGATTATGGTAGAATAGCACTAAGTTTTTTTGCTGAATTACCAATTCAATAGGCCAGAAACCATATTCAATGAATAAGTGTCAAGTTCCTAGGGCTCTTATGATTAGGATAACTGCATAAATGTGTAAACGAAGGACTTGAATGAGAACATAGGTATGTCCTGGTTTCGGGAAAACGGCTAGTAAGAACATTGAAGTAGCGACATAGCAAAAGGCAGAGTCGGGACGGTCCAGGGAGGTATTATGAGAACTAAAAGGACGGCGCGTCAGTTAAAGAGCGCTTGGATCGGTTATCGCGCTTCTGACGCCGATCAACTGGTATCTTCATTGCATGAGGAACGAGTGCAAGCGGAGAAGTTACTGCGTGAGGAGCGGGAACTTTTCCATGCGGCGCTGGAACGGAAAAAGCAGCGGGATGCGGAGTTAAAGCAGCTGCTTGCGGATGCGCTTGCGGAAGAGCGGCGCTGGATTGAAAGGGCGGGAATCCATGGGTGACAAGCTTAGGTGGCAGGTTGGAGGAGTTTCAATTCGCCAAACCAAGAGAAGAATAAAAGAAGAACGTCAGCGAATCGAACAACTGCAACAACAGCTAGAGGCTCAGCGGTCAGAGCAGGCCCCGATGCTGTACAAGCTTGATTTTCATATCGAAGAGTTGGAACGGCGACTTCAAGATACAGAACTTCGTATCCAGGCTATACAGAACGCCAGTGATACAGCAGCCGTGGAGCAATTGCTGGATAAAGGGATGCAGGATGGACAGGTGCAGGAGGCGAAAATCCAATATGCATCCGGGCAGCAGGAGCAGGCAGCGACAGGAGCCGCTATGGGGGTTGCTTCCAGTATCTCTGGTACGGAAAGCGGAGAGGCCGCAGCAGGAACGCAGAGCGGACGAAACGGCAAGGCCCGTCTGGGGGATCAACTGGTGGAGAACGGGATGATCACCCGCGATCAGCTGGCAGACGCCATCCGCAACCAGAAGCGTTACGGTGGCAGGCTGGGCGATATTCTTGTAGAGATGGGTTTCATTACAACCGAGCAGCTACAGGAACAGGTTGACGGCGACGAGTCCAAGGAGCGCTTAGGCGATATGCTGGTTCGTTCCGGTTATATATTACCGGAGCAGCTGGAGCGCGCACTGGAGTTCCAGGCGAAGAGCGGCGGGCTGCTCGGCGACATCTTGCTCTCATTGCAAATGCTGGAACCTGCGGATTTGTACCGCGCGATTGCTACACAGAACCGAATTGGGCGTATTGGTGAGGAACTGGCGCTGGATGCGGCGTACAAACTACCCGAGCAAGTGGCAATGGCTTATGGCGTGGTCGTTATCCATCAATATATGAACCGCTATATTGTAGCGGTCAGCGATCCGCTGCCAGAAGAGCGACGCTTGAAGCTGGAGGAAATTCTGGGTATGCCGGTAGAGCAGGTGCTGGCGACGAAGGAAGAGATGGAGCAGCTCTGGGGTAAAATCTACGGTGAAGAAATGATGCAGGAGAGCACGACCGGACTGTTGGAAAAAGAGCCGCACAATTCGGCGCGTACGACCTTTACAAAGGGACAGCTCTGGGTGTTCGCGGCCATGGGTATGATTACACTGCTCGGTCTCTTCTGGAACAGTTGGAAAACGGTGTTGATCATCAATATGATGATTCAGCTGTTTTATTTTGCTATGACGCTTTTCAAATTTGTCATTATTTATCTCGGTTCCCGACGTGGGGCGCAGCTTCGTTTCACGAAGGAAGAGGTTGACGCCATGGATGAAAAAAAACTGCCGATCTATACGATTCTTGTACCTATGTATAAGGAAGCGGGCGTGCTTCCGATGTTGTTGCGGAATTTGGAGCAGCTGGATTATCCAAAGTCCAAGCTGGATGTGCGGCTGTTAATTGAAGAGGACGACATTGAGACGATTGAGCTACTTCGGGAAATGAAGCTGCCGGCCTATTACACGACACTGGTCGTTCCTGACGGTTTGCCGAAAACTAAGCCGAAGGCATGTAATTATGGACTTATTCGGGCACGCGGCGAGTTTGTCGTGATTTACGATGCTGAGGATCGTCCCGACGCTGATCAGCTTAAAAAGGTCATTGCGGCGTTTGATTCACTCCCTGAGCATTATGCCTGTATTCAGGCGAAGCTCAACTATTTTAACAGTACACAAAATTTGCTGACCCGCTGGTTCACTCAAGAATACAGTATGTGGTTTGAGTTGCTGCTGCCGGGTATTATGCAGTTAGATACCCCAATTCCGTTAGGCGGTACGTCCAATCATTTTCGGGTATCTGTATTGAAAGATATCAATGCGTGGGACCCCTATAATGTAACCGAGGATGCCGATCTGGGCATACGTCTGTATAAAGGCGGCTACAAAACCGCCATTGTCGATTCCCGCACATGGGAGGAAGCTAACAGCCGCGTGGGCAACTGGATTCGTCAGCGGTCACGCTGGATCAAGGGGTATATGCAGACATGGTTGGTTCATATGCGCAATCCGGTTAAATTGGTGCGTGAAGTGGGCTGGAAAGGTTTTTTCGGCTTTCAGGTGATGATTCTGGCGACTCCGATGTTGCCGTTGCTGAATCCGATTTTTTGGGGTTTGCTTATTTTATGGTTTGGCTGGGAATTGTCCTTTATTCCCAAGCTCTTCCCGGGTTATGTGTATTACCTGGCCAGCGCGGAATTTTATATCGGTAACTTTCTGTTCGTATTCAGTAATGTGGCCGGAATGTATTGGGTCATCGGGGAACTGGAAGAGCGTGGTGAACGGACATTTTCATACGCGATGGTCAAATATGGGCTACTCTCGCCGTTATATTGGGTACTTATGAGTATAGCTGCGGTGAAAGCGGCTTGGCAGCTCATTACCAAGCCGTTCTATTGGGAGAAGACGACGCATGGTCTGACCGATATGCACGACTTGGATGATGCCCCGGCACAGTCCTCCTGAATATGAAGAAAGAAGGAGCAAGAATGGAGACAAAAACACCTTTTTTATCTGTCGTCATTCCCATGTACAATGAAAGCTCGCATCTCGAACGTTCACTTACAGTGATTGATGGGGTACTGTCTGTTGTCACTTCACGCTATGAGCTAATCATTGTAGATGATGGTTCCAAAGACGATACGTGGCTCAAACTGTCCGAATTGTCCCGTCGTATGCCCTCTTTGCTCGCGCTCCGGCTGAGTCGGAATTTCGGTAAGGAGCTGGCGCTGTGCGCAGGTCTGGAAAATGCTTCTGGCGATGCGATCATTGTCATGGACGGTGATTTGCAGCATCCTCCTGAGATGATTGGAGAAATGGTGCGTTTATGGCAGAATGAAGGTTATGATTTGGTCGAATGTGTGAAAGAATTCCGGGGAGAAGAATCGGTGGGCAAAAAGCTTGGGGCTTCTTTGTTCTACGCGACCCTGAATCGTTTGACTGGCTTTAATCTCAAGGATGCCTCCGATTATAAGCTACTGGATCGACGAGTGGTGGATGCCTGGATGACGATGCCAGAGCGTATGCCATTTTTTCGCGGGATGACGGCCTGGCTCGGTTTCCGTAAAACCCAGATTTCATTCCGGGTGGCTCCACGGGAAGAGGGCCCAAGCCGCTGGAGTCCGTTAGGGCTGATTCAACTGGCAGCGGAAGCGATCGTTTCGTTTTCGACGGTACCGTTGCGGGTAGTAAGTCTGATGGGCCTCATTTTTATGCTGATTTCAGTCGTATTGGGGATTCAGACCTTAATGCACAAATTAACGGGTGACGCTGTGACCGGTTTTACCACTGTCATTTTGCTGCTCTTGATTATTGGCAGTGTACTCATGCTATCAATTGGAGTGGTAGGAGAATATATTGCCGCCATATATCACGAAGTCAAAGCTAGACCTCGTTATCTGATAGCAGATAAACGGGCGAATGCTGACCGATTGTGGGTGGACAGGGAGTTTAATCAACATGATCAGACGTTCATATCTAAAGTATCCAATCATTAAATATAGTATTGTGGGACTGCTCGGTACAGGTATCCATGTGGGTGTGCTTGTGCTGCTGGTGGAGCTGTTTACGGTGCCTGCAGTAACGGCTACTACAATAGGATTTGTGGTTACGCTGCTCGTTTCGTACGTGCTGAACCGAAACTGGACGTTCGAGCCTACTGGCGAAGGAAGCCGCACCCAGTTTCTTAAATATTTATTGGTCTGTACCTGTGGCTTGCTCTTGAATGCCGCTCTGATGTACGTGACCATTCACTGGATCGGTTGGTCGTATCTGATCGGTGAAGTACTAACTACCATCATCGTGCCAGTTCATAATTATTTCTGGAACCGCTATTGGATCTTCTCTGTTCCGCAAAAGCGTCAGAAAGAGGCTTCATGATATTAAGAAAACATGGAAAGTTGCTGTCATTATTTGTTTGTATTGCTGCTCTTGAACTGGCCGTCGGCGTTTATTTTGCATGGCATCTTGGCTATATGCATACCGATGCGCTCAGTCGAGTAGCTAATGCATTTTATGTGCTATACAGTCGTGACCCGCATTTGGGTGCTATCGGGTTTGTATGGAATCCGTTGCCCAGTTTGATGGAACTGATTGTGCTGTTGTTTTATCCGTTATTCCCGGCACTCGCTTCCCACGGGCTGGCAGCCGTGATTGTGAGCAGTCTGTTTGCAGGAGCGAGCGCGGCATTATTGTACGGGACGGGAAAACAACTGGGGCTTCACGGTGCAATCAGTCTGCTCATTGCGCTGTTATTTTCACTGAATCCGTTTATGTTTCTGTTCGGCTTCAATGGCTTGAGTGATTCGCCATATATCTTTTTTATCCTGTTGACGGTGAGTCGATTCTGTATGTGGCTAAAGGATCGCAAGGCGGCGAATTTGATCGTATCCGGTTTTGCGCTTGCATTGGCTTTTTGGGTACGCTATGAAGCGGTCCCACTGGGCGTTGCGATGGCTTTGGGTGTACTGCTGACTATCTTTTTTCTACATCGGTGGCGTACAAGCAGAGAGATGGGTAGAACGGAATTATCTTTAAAAGAGCGCCTGTACAAGGTAGAAGCGACATGGCTTCTATTGTTACTGCCACTTGTCTTTTCCGGTCTGCTGTGGCTCTTTTTTAACTGGATTATCATGGGCGACCCGCTTTACTTTTTACGCTCGCAATATTCCAATGCCACACAATCAGCCGCTTTGTTGGAGGATCAGCGCTTTGCAGCAATGTTTGCCAACCCTGTGCTGATGCTGAAATTTATCGGGCAACGAACCTTATGGTATGCTGCTCCGTTGATTGCCATTTTGCTCATACGACTATTGGACAAGCGTCTGTTGAGTTGGAGCACGTTAACGCTACTGGCAATCTTCTTATCTGTGCCCGGGCTTCAGCTTTTGCTGATGCTCAAGCAGTCTTCTTTTGGCTGGTTCCGATATTTTATGTATGTATTCCCGATTACAGTTGCCTGGTTGCCGTATGAGCTAAGTTTATTGAAGGGAAAAATGCGGGGGATCGGAATCTCGCTGGTAACAGCTGGAATGTTGGCAACAGCAGGCTTGTTATCTTACGCACTGACGAATCCCGCGATTGCGGCTGATGAACACAGCTATCTGACGCATAGTGGCAATGAAAGCTATGAGCGGCAAATTATTGAGCGGAAAATAGCACCATGGCTCGATGAGCATTATGGTTCATCTCTCATATTGACAGATTCCTATGCGGCATATCCGATCATTTTGAGTAGCAAAATTCCGAAGAAGTTTATGATTACAAGTGATTATGATTTCGGAAAATCCTTAACGGATCTGCCTGCTTCCAAGGTGGATTATGTTTTGGTCACGCGCTTGGTGGAGGGGGTACCGCTGGATCAGGTGAACCGGAGCTATCCTGATTTGTTTGAAAAAGGGGCGCCGTGGGCCTCGCTGGTACATGACTTTGACGGGCAGTGGCGATTGTACAAAATAGAGCATGAAGAACCGTAATAATTTTTTTGTATTTTAATGCATCGTAGCGGAGGGAAGGATACAGCTGTAAGGCGTAAGCAGGCTACAGTTGCATCACCGCAAGAAGTTTGAGGGGGAACGAGAGGAATGTCCTTTCGCAAATGGTCTGCAAGCAGATGGATGGCTATAGGTCTGTTTGTATTTATACTTGCGTTGGAGCTGTCTGCGGGCATCTATTTCAGCTATGTGCTGGGATATATGCATACAGACGCGCTCAGTCGCGTAGCTAACGCATTTTATGTATTGTACAGCCGTGACCCGCATCTGGGCGCAATCGGATTTATCTGGAATCCACTGCCCAGTCTTCTGGAAATGGTGATTCTACTGCTGTATCCAATCTTTCCGGCATTAGCCACCTATGGATTAGCCGCTGTCATTCTTAGTGCTACCTTTGCCGCTTTGACCGCTATGCTACTGTATCGGGCGGGTGTCAGAACAGGGCTTAGCTCAGGGATGAGCTTGATGCTGGCATTGTTGTATGCACTGAATCCGTTTATTTTACTGTTCGGTGCCAACGGGCTGAGCGATTCTCTATACATATATTTCATTATGATGACGGTGATTGAATTTGCTTTGTGGCTTAAGGATCGTATGACGGCAAGTCTGATTGTTTCTGGCTTAGCGCTTGCCATGGCGTTCTGGACTCGCTATGAAGCGGTTCCTCTGGGCGTGGCGATGGCGGGTGGCGTGGTCTTGGCGATCCTGTTTCTTCATCGAAACATGGGCAGACGCGAGCTGGCCTTGCGAGAAAAACTGCACAAGGTCGAGGCAACCTGGTTACTTCTTCTGCTCCCCGTGGTCTTTTCCGGGCTGTTGTGGATTTTCTTTAACTATCTCATTATGGGGAATGCTTTTTATTTCCTCAATTCGGAGTATTCGAACACGGCTCAATCGGCAGAACTGCTGAATGATGATAAATTCGTGGAGATTTTCTCCAATCCGCTGGTAGCCTTGAAATTTATTGCTTCCAAAACACTCTGGTATTCGGTACCGTTGTTTGCTATTCTGTTCATTCGTCTGTTGAGGGGACGCTTGTTCCGGTGGGGAACTCTGATTATTTTGCTACTGTTCCTGTCTGTGCCGGGGTTGCAATTTTTACTCATGATGAAGCAATCTTCGTACGGGTGGTTTCGTTATTTTATGTACGTGTTCCCAATTACCGTAGCTTGGTTGCCCTATGAGCTGAGTCAGCTTCAGGGACGATGGCGGAGGGCGGCCTTTGGCCTGGTGTCCGTCAGTCTGCTGCTTACCGCTGGATTACTTTCCTATGCGTTGACTCGCCCGGATATTGCACCGGATGAGAACAGCTTTCTTACACGAACGGGTAATGTGAACTATGTGAGACAGGAGTCAGATCGTAAGATTGCCGTCTGGCTGGATGAGCATCTGCCGAAGTCTACCATTATGACCGATTCGGCTTCAGCCTACACAATGATCGTCTACAGCCAATATCCAAAACGTTTCCTGATTACCAGTGATTATTCGTTCAATAAGGCATTAAGTTATCCACAGGACAACCATGTGGATTATATCCTTGTACCTAACACCATGTCAGGCATGCCACTAAGTAAAATCAATATGGTATATCCGAATTTATATGAAAAAGGTGCCCCATGGGTCCAGCTTGAACGTGAGTTTAACGGTGAGTGGCGCTTGTACAAAGTGCTACCTAAGTCACTAACTAAAGTATCTCCATCGACGGAGACAACGACAAATCCCTGATGTGCGTCAGGAAGATGAATATGGATTTGCATATCGGATCATAACAAATCCCCGGAGCCTAATCCCTTCGCCATGGTGCGATGAGGGAAGGAACGGGGATTTTTTTACCTGTTTAGTGCCCTTTGAGCGGTAGCCACGCCAGTACATCCTGAATTTTCGCATCCCAGTATCCCCATTCATGAGCTCCAGGACCTTCTTCGTAGGTCAGCGGAACTCCGGCAGTATGACATGCTTCACGAAAAGCCTGATTTCCCTTATATAGAAAATCCTCCGTGCCGCAGCATTGGTAGAGCCGGGGGAGTGAAGTCCCCAAGGCAGCATGACGTTGTAACAGTTCCAGCAAGTCGTGATCTGTTCCGCGTATTTCATCTGGACCAAAAATGTTAAGCCATTCCGCTGGACTCATCGCATTTTGCATAGGATCGGTGCGTGATGCGTGTAAATCCATGACCCCCGAAAGGCTGGCAGCGGCTGCAAAACGGTCTGGATGCTGGAGTGCCAGTTTGAAGGCACCATATCCACCCATAGAAAGCCCGGCTACAAAATTGTCTTCACGTTTGTCGGACAGAGGAAAGAATGAACGTGCCAAAGTCGGCAATTCTTCACTGATAAAGGTCCAATAAGCCGCTCCTTGCTCCATATTCGTATAGAAACTCCGATGTACCTGGGGCATTACGACAGCTAGGCCCAGTGAGGCGACGTAGCGCTCAATGGAGGTTCGACGCAACCAGGTTGAATCATCGTCCGACAGGCCATGCAGCAAATACAGCGTCGGATGTGGCCCGGTTCCTTGCTTGCCCTCCAGTCCAATCTGCGAACGGGTTGCCTGAGGAAGAATAACATTCATAGATGTGCTCAGACCAAGAACTTCCGAATAAAACTGACATTGAATAAGAGCCATAAGAAAACCTCTTTTCCTAGGGTTTTGTGACCTCATTGCCGAGTTCCAGCATACGACTGATTATTCATTCAGTATACCTTAGCCTGTCTAAATATACATATCCAAGCGAATAACTAGGTATTAAGTCCTGTTTCTTATTTATCCTACATTAGGAGGGGGTATGGTTATATGGGACGATTTTTTTAATTTGGGGGTCATTTGGGTTTGATTTCTGGTAAAGTGTTTAAAAAAGAATGATGAATCCAATCAGAGGAGGAATTAATAGCATGGGAAAAAAGTTAAGAAACACAGTTACAGGTATATTGAGTACGGGTCTTATTCTTAGCGCATTCAGCGCAGCAGCAGCTGCTCCTCAAACTACAAGTGGCCATTGGGCAGGAGATCAGGTGCAACGCTGGTCAGCCACAGGACAATTGGGCGGAGCGGTGAAACCGGATGCGGCGATCACACGTGCAGAATTTATTGTTCTTCTGAACCGCAGCTTGGGTACGTTCACGCTGGATACTCCAGCTGTGACAGACGTAACGTATGCGGACAGTGTAAAAGTAAACGGTAGTGGAAGCAGAACGTTCACAGATGTACCAGCGTCGCACTGGGCATACAACGAGCTGACAAGTGCCGTGAATGCAGGTTACATAAGCGGCTATGCAGGTAACAAGCTCAAACCAAATGGAAAGGTAACACGTCAGGAAGCTGCGGCTATCGTAGCTAAAGCCATTGGACTGACTGCGAATAACGCAGCAGATGTTACTAAATTCATTGACTCCGACAAAATCGGATCTTGGGCGAAGAAAAGTGTAGCGGCTGCTGCAGAACAAAAAATCATCAACGGTTATCCGGATGGTAAATTCCAGCCACTGAAGTCGCTGACTCGTGCAGAGGCGATTGCTATTCTGGATGCCGCTTCGGGTTACAACCTGAGCTCTGTTGATAATCTGACGACGACTCCTGGTGGAACGGTGACGGATTCCACATACAGCAACGTGACAGATTCTACTTATGGTAACGGTAACACGTCCACTACTTCTGGCAGTGAAACAGAAGATAGTAGCACAAGTACCAGCACAGATAGCACGACTACGGATACTACGGACAACTCTACAACAACGGATACCAGCACAGCTATAGACACCACTACGGATACGACTACAGCCACTGACGCGGTTGCAACTACGAATGCACTGAAAGTCAACGATGTGTATGACGGTGAAGGTACAATTACGGGGACAGCTAAAGCTGGTTCCACAGTAACCGCCTATTCCAACGATCTGCCTATCGGTAGTGCAGTAGCCAAAGATGATGGCACATTTAGTATCAGTGTGCTTACTCAAAAAGCAACGGTTAGGCTGGTTATCCAAGCTGAAGATGCAGACGGTAACGAAAGTGAGCCTGTAGAAATCTCTGTTTTGGGTAAACGCAGCGAGTAATTTATAGCTAAAATCCCCCTTTCACTCTGTCTGGGACAAATCCAGCCGACAGTGGAAGGGGGATTTTTCGTTTTATTCGCTTATGCCGTCCTCGACAATAGGCTTCTCCGGTTCACGTATTTGTGGCTTAGATGATGTGCTCCCGCCATAACTAGCTACAATGCGTTGCTGCGCTCGGTACGTATCGCGGCTGATTCGGGTGCGCTCCACGGTTTTTCCGTCAACCTTTTTTACCCGGAATGTTTCTACTACATACCCTTCTTTGCCCTGCCGAATTACTTGATAGAAGCCGGGGGAAAGTGAGTCATTACGAATCCTCTTCTCCGGTATGGGGAGTACGCGAACCGTATGGGATTCCAGTTCATACGAAACATTGGACGGAAATGTACCAAAAAATTTAACGGTAAGCGTTCGGTCTTGGACAGCGGCACGAAGGAGCAAATGCTTGCCTGTATTGTTTCTAAAACGAAAATTAATGGACCCTGTAGCAAAAGTCGCATCCTGACCTTTGGGCAGGTAGCTGACCGGCAAGGAATGGTTGCGGCGTTCAACAATGTCCAAACCGACTCGCAGCGCTGCATTATAGACAGTGCTGGATACCTGACAAATCCCACCGCCAATGCCGGACTCCAACTGTCCGTTCACGATCACTGGAGCTTCACGAAAGCCATGCGTGCGCTCAGCCTTGGCAATCAATTGGCCGTAGTCGAATATGTCGCCCGGCTTGAGAATTAAGCCATCAACGGTGCTTGCCGCTGAATTGACGTTATACACGCGTCCTTCCGAGCTGCTACCGAGACTGGTAGAAAACTGGGCGATTTTGCGCTCAATACCTTCGCTACGCAGACCGTCCACCGAAATTTTCGGCTCCAGCTGAAGGAACGGTAATTCCACTCGTATCGGCTCCCCGGAAGCGGTAAAGTCTTTGGGTAGCGCCTTATCCAGTGCGGCGTCCAGTTTGGGCCAATCCAAGCGCCGGGCAGAGCGCCCCGGGATATAACGAACCTGATCGTTCGCGTCAATCTGACGCACGGCATTGATAGGTATGCCGTATCGTTGCTCCTCCCAGTCGGCTCCAAATTGGGCTTTTAAGATCTTCTCCTGCCGGAAAGATGTGATAGACCATTCCTTCTCGAAGGTAAAACGTGCTTGCACACGGGTCCATAGATGCTGCGAGTCGAGCGCCTTCACGGCATTTCGGAATGCCTCCGCTTTATAACTAATCCCTGCTTTCCCGAGTGTAAGTTTTATATCCTGTGCACTGCTGTCACTGTCTGTTAGGAGCAGAGGGCGTTGCTTCAATGCATCCAGCTTTTTCTCCACCAGCCGGAGAGCAGCTGTTTTATCCATGCTTCCTACGTTGACTCCTCCGACTCTCACTCCCTCCGGTAGCGTTTGTCTGTCGGCGTACAGATGAAGTCCTCCCCACAATATGGCCAGCGCCAGAATACCAGACCATATCCAAATGAAAGATAAATGAATTTTTTTCATAATGCAGATGTCTCCTGTCTGATAAGCTTAATAGCGTATTCGTGTGCCATAATATTCATATATATGTGCCAAAAGCAGAAAACTTTCGGTACTATTTAGGTAACAAATTTGTTACAATGATAAACGGTATGATGAAATACAGAAGATTTTAAAGGAAATGCATAGAATATGTCGAATGGATATTAGGTTATACGTAACATGATTAAGCAGCGGGAAGTGATCGAGTGATTGAAATGCAGGATGTGTGGAAGACCTATACTAACGGAACCCACGCACTTCAAGGAGTATCGGTGAGAATTGACCGTAATGAATTCGTATACGTAGTCGGCCCGTCAGGGGCGGGGAAATCGACTTTTATGAAACTTATTTATAGAGAAGAAGTACCGACCAAGGGGCAAATTTCAGTCAATGGATTTAATATCGGGAAGCTCAAGCAGCGTAAAATTCCCTATGTTCGTCGTAACATCGGAGTCATTTTTCAGGATTTCCGACTTTTGCCGCGTTTGACGGCCTATGAGAATGTGGCTTTTGCTATGGAAGTCATTGAGGCTCCCAACAAGCTGATTCGCAAACGGGTACCAGAAGTGCTTGAACTGGTTGGCTTGAAAACAAAAATGAATCGTGAGCCTGCCCAGCTTTCCGGTGGGGAGCAACAGCGCGTAGCGATTGCACGGGCCATTGTGAACAATCCTTCCGTGATCATTGCTGATGAACCTACGGGTAATCTGGACCCCGAAACATCGTGGGAGATCATGCAGTTACTGGACGAAATTAATTTTCGGGGTACGACCATTGTGATGGCGACACACAATAAGGACATCGTGAACTCCATGCGTAAACGCGTTATTGCCATCGAGAACGGCAACATCGTAAGAGATCAGGTAAGAGGGGAGTACGGATATGACTTTTAACACCTTCTTACGTCATGTGCGGGAAGGTTTCAAAAACATATTCCGCAATGGCTGGATGTCCGTGGCATCCGTCACCTCGATTATTGTGTCACTACTTATATTGGGTGTATTTATCATGCTGGTGCTCAACGTTAATTCCTTGGCTGATCAGGCAGATAGTCAGGTGGAGGTTAACGTATTTCTAGAGCTAAATGTAGAGCAGAACATGCGTGAAACGCTGCAAAAGGAAATCGCGGCGATGCCGGAAATCAGTAAAGCCACCTTTGTGACTAAAGCTCAAGGTTTGGAGGAGCTGCGCAAAGATTTGGGAGAAAGTGGTAAGGAGCTGCTGGAGGGTTTTGACAAGGACAGCAATCCACTGCCGGACAAAATTGTGGTAGAGGTTATTGAACCAACAACAGTTCCATTTGTGGCCGAGAAGATTGAGAAGCTGAATACGTTGCACCCAGAGAAACCGATTTTAAAGGTTCGTTATGGAAAAGGCACCGTAGAGACGCTCTTTACGATTACCAAGCTGATCCGTAATGTTGGCTTTATATTCGTAGCCGGATTGGCGATCATGTCCATGTTCCTCATCTCGAATACAATTCGCGTGACCATATTGGCACGACGCAGAGAGATTGGCATTATGAAGCTGGTCGGTGCGACCAACTTTTTTATACGATGGCCGTTTTTTATCGAAGGCGCGCTTATTGGTCTCATTGGTTCTATTATTACCGTAGGTATTTTATTTACTGGTTATCAGCGTTTGCTCACAGCCGTTCAGGGCGATATAGCTCTGAATATGTTGAAGCTTATGCCACTTGAAGGCATTTGGATTCAGTTGAGTGCTTTGCTGATTATTTTGGGGATGCTGGTCGGAATTATTGGCAGTACCCTGTCCATGCGCAAGTTCTTAAAAGTATAAAGAGGCGTTGTCTGAACGTCGTGGTCGATATCAATTAGAACGGGGAAGCCCGGTGTTATTTTGCGATAAAGGATGGGGAGTGCAAGTTGAAAAAAACAGGATCTGTGTTGGCCGCTACCTTGGTAGCCGCATTGCTAATCCAGCCTTCTGACGGATATGCCAAAAGCATGAGTGAAATCAATTCGCAGCTGAACCAATTGGAAAAGCAGGCCCAATCTGCCAAGCAACAACAGAAAAAGGCTGCTCAAGATAAACAGTATGCCCAACATTACAAAAATAAAACCGTGCAAAACTTGAAAATTGTACTTGCCCAGATTAACAGCGTCAGTGATCAGCTGACTCGTGTAGCGGTTCAAATTGATCAAACGGAAGATAATCTGCGTGCGACTAAAAAAGATTTAGCCGAGGCAATTGATCGTATCCAGTCACGGGAAAAAATGCTGGAAACTCGCGTGCGTCTGATGTATACGGATGGAACCGTCTCATATATGGACGTGCTTATGTCTTCGACCAGTTTTAGTGACTTTCTCAGTCGGGTAGATTCCCTGAAAACGATCGTGGAGCAGGATCAAATCCTGTTGGACGAGCATAAAAAGGACAAGGCTCTTGTCGTAAGCAAGAAGAAGCAGCTGGACACGGAATATAAAAATGCCAAGAGGCTGTATGCGCTCAAGCAGGACGCCAAAGCAGAACTGGATTCGAAGGAGAAAGAGAAGCAAAGACTGATTGCCAATTACGATCATGATATTGCCGAGTCAGATGAAATCAGCGAAGAGCAAAATGATATGCTGGTAGCCCTCGCTAACAAACGTGTGGGTCTGGTGCAGGAGAAAAACAAGCTCAGAGCGGAGCAGGCCGCTAAAGCAGCACGCGCTAGAGCGGCTGCGCGTGCTGCTGAGGCCAAGCGATATGCTTCTTCATCCTCAGGCGCTGGCTCGAAATCCAGCCATGCGGCAGCCAGTACGTATACGGGCGGATCAGGCACGCTGGCTTCGCCGGTATCCCATTACCGACTCTCATCTACTTTTGGCATGCGGGTACATCCGATTACCGGCAAGCTTAGAGGCCACACCGGTATTGATATGGCGGCTCCGCAGGGAACCGATATTCATGCAGCAGAAGACGGTGTTGTCATTGTTGCGGAATGGTGGAGTGGCTATGGAAACACGGTTGTGATTGACCACGGAGACGGGCTATGGACCCTATATGGACATATTCGCAATGGCGGTACGGTGGTTCATACGGGGCAGACTGTGAAACGCGGTCAAAAAATTGCAGAAGTTGGTTCGACGGGCAATTCCACAGGACCTCACTGTCATTTTGAGGTGCGCGAGAATAACAAACCCGTAAATCCAATGAACTATTTATAGTAGACAAGGTAAGCCCTATTTGTAACCAATGCGGTTGTAGATAGGGCTTTGCTGTAATGGTTAATATCCGATGAAGAACATGTGCATTGAGACACGGAGTAGGATACAATTAACATATTCCGTACAAGCTAGACGTATACTTCGTGGATGGATATGCGTTGTAAGGCAATAGGCTACAAGATAATGAGAAGGCGGTGGACGATTAGATGTTGAAAAAAAGTACAGCGGTACTCTTGATGGTGATCGGGCTGCTTGGAGGCAGTCTGCTTACTTTTGCCTATACTGGAACGACTACAGTAGGGAATAGCGCTCTGGGAGAAGGACTGCTGGCGAGTGTGACAGGTAGCAGCTCCACCTCCAGAAGTGATATCCGCAAAATCGAGACAGCGATGGATCTGATCCAGGGACAATATTATCAGGACGTTGATCGCACCAAGCTGGTGGATGGCGCCATCAATGGTATGATGGAGTCGCTCGGCGACCCGTATTCCTCTTATATGGGTAAAGAAACTGCACAACAGTTCGAGCAATCCATAGAAGGCTCCTTTACCGGGATTGGAGCCGAGGTAGCGGCAGAAAACGGGAAAGTAGTCGTAGTAACGCCAATTAAAGGCTCCCCGGCCGAGAAGGCAGGATTACGCTCTAAGGATATTATTTTGTCTGTTAATGGTGAAACACTGGACGGATTGGATCTAAACAAGGCCGTTTCCAAAATTCGTGGACCTAAAGGCAGTCAGGCGAAAGTCAAAATTCAGCGCAGCGGCTCTCCGGATCCGTTGGAATATACGATTACCCGTGACAACATCGATATGGAAACTGTAACGGCTCATATGGAAAGCGGCGGTGTAGGTGTCATCACGATCACCCAGTTCTCCTTGAATACAGCAGAACGTTTCAAGGAAGAGTTGGCGAAGCTCGAAAAGCAAGGGCTTAAAGGGCTCGTCATTGACGTGCGTAATAACCCGGGCGGCGTGCTTTCCGTCGTCATTGAGATTGCGCAGCAATTTGTACCTTCTGGCAAAACGATTGTACAAGTGGAAGACAAGAACCAGAAGCGTGAAGAAGAGAAATCCAAAGGTTCACGCAAAAATTATCCGGTCACTTTGCTAATGAATAAAGGTAGCGCAAGTGCGTCTGAAATTCTGGCAGGTGCTCTCCAGCAATCAGCGGGGGCAGTGTTGATCGGGGAAAATTCCTTTGGTAAAGGTACTGTACAAACCAGCTATGACAAGCAAATGGGTGATGGTAGCCTGCTCAAAATCACGATTGCCAAATGGTTAACGCCAAATGGAACGTGGATTCATAAAAAAGGGATTAAGCCAGATATTGCGGTGGAACAACCTGAATACTTCACAGCAGCACCACTGAACAAGGAAAAGTCTTTGAAATACAATATGAATAGCAGTGATGTGAAAAATGCGCAAATCATTCTGCAAGGCTTGGGTTACAAACCAGGCCGCGAAGACGGTTATTTTGACAAAGTGACCGAAAGCTCTGTTATTGCTTTTCAAAAACAGGCGAAGCTGACGGCTAGCGGGATCATTGATGCGAAGACAGCAGCAGCGATGGAAGCCAAGCTGATTGAAAAAATTCGCGATCCGAAAAATGATGATCAACTCAAGCAGGGGATTGAAGAGATTCGGAAGGAAATGAAGACAAGCGTAGCGAAATAGTAGTAAGGCTACAACAAGGGGGCTGGAAACAGCCTCCTTTGTTGTTGGGATTTATTTGCAGTCTGCCGGATTGTCTTCCCTACGTTGGCAATTTCATATAGAATGAATGGATATGAAATGTACGTGATCCGCTATATAGCGGGACAGGGACATAAGGAGTGTGAATGGACTTGGAATGGGCATTACAATGGGGATGGAGCGTCTTGAATGCTTGCTTGTACCTGCTTTTGCAGCCGTTTTATTATATCTCGATACTCATTGTCGCACTTGGCTATCGTCGGCAAATGCTGCTGGAGCGCAAGCTATTTCATACCAGAATGCATAGCTGGGCAGCAGAGACCTGGCGTGTCGTATGGAGTGGTTTGCTTGCTGGGATGGCACTATCCGCTCTGGGAATGTTCGTCAGCGTGCATCTGAACCCGGCTTCCATCGTGTGCCTGTGGGTGACCACATTGCTGCTCATGCTGGTACGCGTCCGTTACCTGTGTCTCGCTTATTCGGTAGGTCTGCTAGGTGTGGTTCAATTTTTCTTAAACGTGGCCAGTGGCTGGCAGCCCGGGGGAGCGCTCGGAACATCGGTAGCATCCATCCGTGGATTGGATATTCCAGCACTGTTGGTGCTGGTCGCTGTGCTGCATGTGGCTGAGGCGCTGTTGGTTCGCTGGCAAGGGGGGAAGGCGGCCACTCCGCTGTTTGTCGAGGGCAAACGGGGAAGATTGGTTGGCGGCTACCGTATGGAAGACCTCTGGCCCATTCCGTTGCTGTTGCTGGTACCTGCTCAGGGAGGATTCACGCTTCCCTGGACACCTTTGTTCGGCAGCGATGCCGGAACTGGATATATGCTGGCAGCCTTGCCAGTCCTGATGGGCTTCAGTAGCGTCACGCTAGGCCAGCTACCACGACAGAAGGCGGTACTCACTTCGAACCGCTTGCTCCTGTACAGTGTGGTTTTGCTTCTACTAAGCCTGCTGGCGGCCTGGTGGAGTCCGTTGCTATTGTTGGCAGCGTTATTCTCTTTTCTGGCTCATGAGGCGCTGATCTGGTATGGTAACATAGAGGAAAGCCGTCTTAGCCCAATGTTTGTTCATCCGGAGCAAGGGATGCGTGTTCTTGCTGTGCTGCCAGACAGTCCGGCGACAGCCATGGGCATTTTGCCGGGCGAGGCCATTTACCGTGTGAATGGCATTGTTGTGAACAGCCGTGCCGAGATGCACCAGGCCTTGCGGATCAACTCTGCTTTTTGCAAGCTGGAGGTACGCAATCTGCAAGGCGAGAGCAAGTTTGTGCAGCGAGGCATGTACGATGGCGATCACCACCAGCTAGGGGTCGTGCTTGCACCGGATGCAGACGCAGGCTGGGCCGTGTCCATACAGCCGGCCTCCATCTACCGGATTGTTGCTATGCACATAGGCGCACGGCGACGTAAAGCTGGACAGGCATCGAAGGCAGAGGGTGCACATTTGGACACCATGGAAAAATAGATATTACAACAAGAGGGTAGTCATTATTTGATTGGAGTCGAATAAGGCTACGCTCTTTTTTATATGCTGACAGTAGTCCGCTTGAAATCAATATTCTGATCGGTATACAATGAATATGTAATGGGAACCATTAATGAACCGAATGCCTATCATGTGTTTCAAGCAGGGAGAGGAAAAGATGAACGCGATTCACTTTATTCGAGAGTACATCAGGCATCCACGCAGCGTAGGCGCTGTTATACCCAGCTCAAGACAGTTGGCCAAACAAATTGCCACACCGATTTATTTTGACAAAGCATCGTGCATTATTGAATATGGTGCAGGGACCGGTGTGTTTACGCAAGAGTTGATTTTGAACAAGCGTCCAGAAACGCTACTTTTAGTCATTGAAGCCAATGAATCGTTTTACAAAACATTACAAAGCAAGTACGGACACTTAGAGAGGGTACACATTATTCACGGATCGGCCGAGCATGTAGCGCGGTATATGAAACAATATCATGTTTCGAAAGTGGATTATATCGTATCGGGACTCCCTTTCACCAGTTTACCCGCTGCGTTATCCAGCCTCATTTTGGGACAAACGGCTGAAGTTTTGGGCCAAGAGGGCAAGTTTATTACATTCCAGTATAGCAAGGTTAAGCAAAATTTCTTCCGTACCTTTTTTGGAGATATCCAGATTAAAAAGGTAAACTACAATGTCCCACCCGCCTATGTGTTCACTTGCAGCCTGTAACCTTTCAGCTATGTAGTGGATTAGAATAAATACGAATGTGAATATACGGATTACTATGAGAAGACTTGGTCAGCATCATTAAGATGTTGAAACGGTCTTTTTTTGTTGTGTAAGTTGGAAGTTAATTGTAACGGATTGCTCTGTCAGATGATCTAATAGATAGGAAAATTTTGAAAGGAGGTCCCCTTTGAATATCGAGAGTGAGGTCAAAAAGGCGCAACACGGAGATAGACAAGCTTTTGTGAACATCATTAGAAAAGTAGAGAATGAACTATACGGAATGGCACGCTCTATCCTGAGAAACGAACAAGATAGTGCAGACGCTCTTCAAGAAGCAATACTCAAGGCTTACAAGTCTTTGGGGACATTGCGGGACGGGAGTCTCTTCAAAACCTGGATGTATAGGATCATCATCAACGAATCCAAAAAAATTGCTAAAAAGCGCTCTCGCTCCGTTGCTGTATCTGAGTTTTCATACCAAGTGGGTTTTTATGGCGAGTATGAAAATATTGAACTACATGAAGCAGTGGATCAATTGGAAGAGCCGATGCGGCTCGTTATCATTTTGAGATATTTTTATGATCTGAATATTAAGGAGATTTCAAAAACGCTGGGTATTTCAGAGAGTCTGGTCAAAACACGGCTGTATCGCGCACGGAAGTCTCTGCTTCGCATGTTATCAAATTCAGGAGAAAGGGGAACACCGATCCATGGGAGATATTAAGTTGGATAATGAGTGGGACACAGCCAAAGCAAGAGCTCGCAATGAGCATACCATTACTCCATTTGTACGGCAACGGCTGGAGGCTGTATATAGCCAGATTGAGACAGGTTTTATCTATCAAAGTCCAAGTCGTACGGAACCAACCTCACGTCGTCGCAGGTTTATAGGGACTTCGCTCATAACAACTGCTGTGTTGAGTGTTGGAATTGTAGCCTCTGCATTCGTTTCTCCTAACATGGCGAAATTGTTGTGGCAAGTACCGATAGTCAACAATGCTTTGCAGTTGGCAGCTAATCAAGGGTTTCCAACAGCAGGTGGTAATGCATTTATGCGGGCTGGTGACCTGGGACTTCAGGAAGTCGAGAAAGCAGGTCTTGTGACAAAGACAGCGGTTAGCAGCACTCATAACGGAACCCGCCTTCGCATATCTCAGGTTGCTTATGACGGTGTCCGTCTGGCTCTAACGCTGGAAAGTAGCGGGGAGGCATTAGGCACAACGCTGCAAGACCGAATTGAGGATATCACATTATGGTACAATGGCAAACCATTTCAATTTGATGGTCCTTCGCTGATTACTAATTCTGGAGGCACACCTGGTTCCGTCATCATTCATTATAGTGATTTAGAGAAAATGTACTCTTCAGGAAAAGAGCTTCCTGACCAATTTAAACTAAAGGCAGACATACAAATTCAAGGAATAAAAGAACCGTTTAAGTTTGAATTACCTGTGCATAAAATTTCCTCGAAGAACAGGGTACTCACGCCCCGGGTTGAAAAATCAAATGATTTTACCCGTTTGGTTGTAGAAAAATTGGAAATGACGCCCATGTCCACCATGATCGTAACCAAGACGCATTACATAAGCCCGGGGCCGACAACGCTCGGGCGTGAGACATACGGGTATGGGCTGGCTATGAATAAAGTGAACTACGCCATTTTTGATGATGAGGGGCATGAACAGCAATGGGTCACTGGAGATTCAGGACACCCTGGTACCAAAACAAGGCCGGGAATTCACAAGATATTTGTAGCTCCCTTCAAAAAAACGCCGAAATTCATCACCATTAAACCCTATTTTGATGTAACCGATTCGAGAGGCGAACCTGTATATGATAAAGAGGGGAGATGGGAAAGAACATACTTGCATGAATTAGAAATGGAAATTCCAATCGGAGAAAATAAGCCCAAATAAGGTCAGACATTGAGTAAAAACAGTGAAACTCTTCGGATGAAATAGATCTGAGAGTTTCTTTGTGAAAATAAGGGGATATGTTAAAAGGCAAAATTCATTTAAGGAATCATATTTTAAAATGAGGCTTAACCTATATATTACATATGCTGGAACCTGTTAGATTTTGTGTGATTCATAATAAATCTGAGTTTTTGTTAAAGGGGATTTATGTATGGTAAAACCGCTGATGTTCATGCGTTGGTGTGAGTATTACGGGTTAAGTGACCGTGAGACGGATTTTATATCTTTTTTTATGATGAATTTCTCGGCTGCCCGTTCAGGCACTCAACCGAAACTTAGGGAGCAATTCATCGAGATTCAGAAAAAAACCTTTCCTGAATACCCGTTTGATATTACCCCGGAAGAACTGGATTACTCCAAATTTGAAGGACTGATGAAGCAAGTGTTAAAAATTCATTTTGACACGGCCGAGCTACTCTATTCCTTTTACCTCCAAAAGCTGTGCGCACCTTTAGCAGAATACATTTTATCCACTGGAGAGTCAGAGCCTGCACGCATCTATTATAAGCTTATTCAAAAGGATAAAGTACGGTAGGGGAAATGAGTGTGGATCAACAAGAGCTACTTAATAGATTGAAGAAGAATGATTAAATATTGAAAAACTGTTGCGTCTGAGGAATGGTTTAGCAGGCTCTGTGTTTACTCAACCATTCTTTTCTTATTTTGAGATGATAAAAGCTACATAAAACAATATGACTTTTAAGTATTCGTAAAAGCGTTGGAAGGCAATGCAGCATTCTTACACTACCATGATTTAAATGCTGGGGACTCTTTATTCTGTAATTTCTCTAGAATTAGTTTGATATGAATCCCCGTTCTCCATACCCTTCGTTCCATTTTTCTCCAGTAAATAGCTGCTGCTGATAAAATAGCTAGAACAACTTTGCGGCGAATTCATGTTCTACTATATGGCTATATGGAATAATCTATGTATATGGACCTTCCGTCCAACAAATGGTTCGATATGCAGGCTTGGTCGGTAGAACGTATAGCAGAGCTGTACTATTACACATTTGTCAACAAGAAGCCGGTAACGGTACTACCTTGACAAACGGCAAACCCATCATGTGCGATGTGAATAGGGCTGTTGCAACACTTGAAGATCCGGGCCAATTCTGGATTTCGGACGGAGAGGAGAGTGTAGTCAACCGGATACTTGGAGCTTCGACTGGCGAAATTCAAGCGCGTATCAACAAAAACGAGTGGACGAACTACAATGTGGCAGATGAATACTCCTACGATCCTACAAAAAATTAATTTGCAGATTAGAGTAAGGTGACGCTGTACTAGAACGATAAAATCGTTTGGGGTCAGGAGCCTTAAAGCCTGACGGAGCGGCACTCGTATGGGTGCCGCTCTTTTCAAATGTAAAGGAGGAAAGCGGCATGAAGGTGAAAAATAGTAGCAGTAGTATTTTGTCCAAACGTTCCAAATGGCTGCCTGTCGTCATGGCATGCACGATTATAGTAGGGGGGGCTCTACCGGCTCCAACTGTAGTTCACGGTCAAACGGCAAAGACCGTTACCATTAAAGTCGATACATCCAAGGATCGTAAGCCTATTAGCCCTTATATATACGGTACGAATCAGGAGTTGGCAGGCGATGAAAATTTGGCTGCCAGGCGACTTGGTGGCAATCGAATGACCGGATATAACTGGGAAAACAATATGTCCAATGCAGGAAGCGATTGGCAGCAATCCAGCGATAACTATTTATGCAATAATGGCGGCCTGACAAAAGCTGAATGCGAAAAGCCGGGAGCGGTGACGACTTCGTTTCATGATCAATCGCTGAAGCTTGGCGCTTATTCTTTAGTCACGCTGCCGATGGCCGGTTATGTGGCCAAGGATGGAAACGGAAGTGTGCAGGAAAGCGAAAAGGCCCCTTCCGCTCGTTGGAATCAGGTCGTAAACGCCAAAAATGCTCCGTTCCAACTGCAGCCTGATCTGAATGACAATCAGGTTTATGCGGATGAATTCGTCAACTTTTTGGTGAAAAAGTACGGCACTGCTTCAACAAAGTCGGGTGTGAAAGGATACTCGCTCGACAATGAACCCGCTCTCTGGTCGCATACGCATCCGCGCATTCATGGTGAAAAGGTCGGAGCGAAAGAGTTGGTAGACCGGTCAGTAAGTTTATCCAAAGCTGTAAAAGCGGTTGACGCGGGTGCGGAAATTTTTGGCCCGGTTCTTTACGGTTTTGGCGCCTATAAAGATCTTCAAACTGCACCTGATTGGAACTCTGTAAAAGGCAGCTACAGTTGGTTCGTGGACTATTACCTGGATCAAATGCGCCTCAGCTCGCAAGCCGAAGGCAAGAGATTGCTGGATGTGTTCGATGTGCACTGGTATCCTGAAGCGATGGGCGGAGGCATACGAATTACGAATGAGGTAGGCAATGACGAAACGAAGAAAGCCAGAATGCAGGCGCCTCGTACTTTGTGGGATCCGACCTACAAGGAAGATAGCTGGATTGCTCAATGGAACAGCGAATTCTTGCCTTTACTGCCTCGATTGAAGCAGTCGGTAGATAAGTATTACCCGGGAACCAAGCTGGCTTTGACCGAGTATAGCTATGGCGGCGAAAATGATATTTCCGGCGGTATCGCGATGACCGATGTGCTGGGCATCTTGGGCAAAAACGACGTTTATATGGCAAACTACTGGAAGCTAAAGGATGGTGCCAACAACTACGTTAGTGCCGCTTACAAGCTTTACCGCAATTATGACGGAAAAAGCTCTACTTTCGGTGATATCAGCGTTAATGCGCAAACGTCCGATATTGTCAATAGTTCAGTGCATGCTTCCGTAACGGATGCATCCTACAAAGAACTGCACCTTGTTGTCATGAATAAAAGCATGGACAGCGCATTCGACGCCCAATTTGATCTTTCCGGCGAGACGACTTATGGTTCCGGTAAAGTATGGGGCTTCGACAAAAATAGCTCGGAAATTAAGGAAGCAGCGCCAATTACGCAAATTTCAGGCAACCGCTTTACCTATACAGTACCGCCTTTGACGGCTTATCACATCGTGTTGACTGTCGGCAATGATACGTCTGTGCCACCTGGGGAAGGTCCTGAAAGCTTTGCGCTGAGAGCTGAGGCTGGCGATGGGAAAGTCGATTTGTCCTGGGACGCTTCCAGCGGAGTTGTAGGTTACAGTGTACAGCGGGCAACGTATGAAAACGGCCCTTTTACTGCTGTAGCATCCAACTTGATCGAAACGTCTTATACGGATACTAACGTAACGAACGGCACTTCGTACTATTATAAAGTAACCGCAAAAACAAATGCGGGAACAAGCGATTCCAATGTCTTGAAAGCGGTTCCGCAGGCGTCCGTAAACGGTCCGGTTCGCTATGAAGCCGAAGATGGCACGCTGAAGGGAACCATTGTGGAATCCAGCGGGACCGGCTTCTCAGGTACCGGCTATGTAACTAATTTCCACAATGCAGGGGATTCCCTGACGATGACGATCCAGGCAGAGGCGGCAGGCTTGTACAATCTTACAATCGGCTACCGTTCGCCTCATGATGACAAACGCACCAACTTTTCTTTAAACGGCAAAGCGTTTGGCGAGCTGATACTTTCGAAATCGGCTGATTTTAAAGAAACTTCCGGTGGTAAGCTTCTGTTGAATGCAGGGGCAAATACGATCGGTTTTGAAACAGGCTGGGGCTGGTATGATATCGACTACGTCAAGCTGGAGCCAGCTGCTGACCGTCCACCGCATGCGGTAACCAAAACGCTCATCAATCCGAATGCGACGGTAGAAGCAAAAGCATTGATGAACTATCTGGTTGATCAATACGGCAAGAATATGCTTTCCGGTCAAGAGGAAATAACCGAAATTGATTGGCTTCAAGCAAATGTAGGTAAGAAGCCGGCTATTGCAGCGCTTGACCTGATCGACTATTCGCCAAGCAGAGCGGAACACGGTCTCAGTTCCACAGAGGCGGAAAAGGCGATTGAATGGGATAAGCAAGGGGGCATTGTTACCTTTGCATGGCACTGGAACGCGCCGAAAGGTCTGATCGATACGCAGGGAAAAGAATGGTGGAGAGGCTTCTATGCCGATTCGACCACATTCGATATAGAATATGCGATGAATAATCCAGAGTCCGAAGATTATAAATTACTTATTCGCGACATCGATGTGATTGCAGAGCAATTGAAGAAGTTGCAGGATGCGAAAGTTCCTGTCCTGTTCCGTCCTTTGCACGAAGCGGAAGGCAAATGGTTCTGGTGGGGGGCCAAAGGTCCTGAGCCTGTTAAAAAATTGTATATTTTGATGCACGACCGTTTGACTAATGTGCACAAATTGAACAATCTGATCTGGGTCTGGAACTCTGTTGCTCCCGACTGGTATCCAGGGGATGAGTATGTGGATATTTTGAGCTTCGACTCTTATCCGCAAGCAGGCGACTACAGTCCGCAAATTGCAAAATATGAAGACCTTGTTGCATTGGGTAAGGACAAAAAGTTAGTTGCCATGAGCGAAAACGGACCTATCCCGGATCCTGATCTGATGAAGGCGTATCAAGCCCATTGGAGCTGGTTCGCTACATGGTATGGGGACTTCCTGAGAGACGGCAAACAAAACAGTCTTGAGCATCTGAAAAAAGTGTATAATCATCCGAACGTCATTACGCTTGAAAAGCTCCCTACTAACTTAAAAACGTATGGCATTACTGAGCAACCGTCAGTACCGGGCAGCTTCACACTGAACGCAGCGGGCGAAACGGCGAAAGTAGCGCTGAGTTGGACAGCATCGGCGAATGCGGCAAGCTATGAAGTGAAGCGTTCGACGGCTGAAAACGGCGCGTTCGCCACAGTAGCGAGCGATGTATACGGAAGCAGCTACACCGACATAGCCGTAACGGCAGACACGATGTACTATTACCAAGTCGTAGCGAAGAACGATGCAGGTCAAACGGTTTCGAACACGGCTAGCGCAGCGCCGAAAGCGGATACTCAGCAGCCGACAACGGGACTGGTGCTCCAGTATCGCACAGCGGATACAAATGTGAACGACAACCACTTGAACCCGCATTTCCAAATTTTAAACAAAGGTACAGCCTCCGTACCGATCAACGAGTTGAAAATTCGCTACTACTACACGATCGACGGCGACCGCGCGCAGACATTCAACTGTGACTATGCGATGCTGAGCTGCTCGAAGCTGAATGGTAAGCTGGTTAAAATGGATAAATCTGTAACCGGCGCTGATTATTATTTGGAAGTCAGCTTCAACTCGAGTGCAGACGTGTTAGCACCTGGAGGAAGCACGGGCGGAATTCAAACCCGTATTCATAAAACAGACTGGTCGAACTATAACGAAAGTGACGATTACTCGTATAAAGGCACGCAGACTTCATTCGCCGATCATACGAAAGCTACGTTGTATCATAATGGCGTACTTGTTTGGGGAACCGAACCGACAGCTAATTAAGACAGGCGTCTGATATACGGCGACATGTGAATCAACCGATTATTTGCGTCGATGGGGAGATCCCGCCATTTTAAAATTATTTAAATACCATCGTTGAAATGAGCAGGGGATTTAGTATCCCACCTGCTCATTTTTTTGTACAAAAACCCTCCAAGAGATATGTTTGATTATTATATTCAGGTTTAAGAAATCACGAACTAAAATTACCTTATAATGCTATAAGAGACGAAAAATATAATTCTTCAAGTTAAAGAGGGGGATTGGAATGAAACATACACCAACGATCCGCTCGAAGATAGAGACAGAATTAAAGCAAAGAGGCTATACATTTAGCAGCTTCAGTAAAATATCTGGAATTAACCGTGGTATATTTAGCACCATGCTGAACAGCAACCCACCCAAGCCGATCTCCGTTCGGCAGATGGACCTTATTACCAAGGCACTGGGATATCCCGAAGGTTGGCTGTATGAGTTGTACATAGATGAATGCTTTTACGAGGGAAAAGGGCACTGGAAGCGTATTAAGCCTTTTTTATTGCGTTGTGTAGAGTTAGGGAGGGAAGACTGTATTCAAAAGGTACTGTCGAGACTAACCGAGGACTTGTCTTATGTGCCGACGATATTCGGGTTTGCAGAAGAATTGCACGAAGTAGGTAAGAAAAAGGAATCTATCCCCTTTTACGAGTGTGTAATCGAAAATGAGAGATATTACCACTCGGAGCGGTTGGCACTCTGCCAGTATCGTTTGTTTTGTTATTCTCTAAATACTGATTTGGATAATAATCGGCAAGCAGCTATAAAGTTTGCACCGTTTCGAAAGAATCTCCCCGAGAATTATCAACTAGACGCATTATTAAAATTGACCAATGCATATTTCCAATTTTATGATTATGAGACGGCTATACACTATGCGAAGGAACTTGAGGTACTAGTCACAAGCATTTATTGGCATCAAGCTCAAGCGAGGGCGAAGAATCGCGAAGTTATACGTCTAAATACAGAAAGACATCAAATCGTTTATTATGGTCAAGCCTATTTAATGCAGGGAAATTCCTTCGAAAAACAAGGACTATATGAAGCGGCTATGAAGTTCATACCTTACTATGAAAATCTAACTGGATTTGAAGGTCTGGATGAGATTGGTATGATAGAGGCACAGAAATTCGAAATATGGGGAAAAGCTAACCGTTTGAATTTAGAAATTCTAATGGGGGATATGGCTAGTTTGCCTGCCTATGTTGAACTTATTAGAAATAATCCTCAGGAAATATTACTTGGGCTATTAACCATTATAGAATCGGCCAATCATTACAGTTACTCAGTAGACGATACTCTGGTCCTTTTTGCTGAGAATATTAATGAATTTAGGGAGCTACGTACAAATATTTCGTATTATCATACAAATAATGATCTGCTAACATATTCTCGTTTTTTTCTTGAGCTTAGTCGATACTATTTTAATAAAGGAAGCTACACCGAGGCAATAGATAGTATGCTGATTAGTTTAAAAGCATCCTTACAGTTAAACGATAAGACTTACTATATCAAGTCCATCACGTTATTGTTTGAGAAATATAAGGATCATTCGACCGAAGAACAACGGACAGAATATGAGAAAGTGATAAAAGCAGTGGAAAATAATATGAGGCAAATGACCTCTTAGAGCAAAAAGGGCTATGTTTCTCTACCTAGAGTAGAAGATCACACAGCTCTTTTAATTTTTCGTGCATGTTAATCGAGTGAAAGTTAATATTCCTCATGTGTATCAGGGGTGTAGGAGTTACTCTCCAAAAGCTCACTCTCTGACGTAAACAGTTCTTTTAGTATGCGATAAGCTTTATTTTGCTCCGCTTCACTCTGCTGGGAAAGGATATGAATACATCCCCATATCCAGGGCTGACTTCTGAGTTCTTCATGTGGATTGAAGTCAAAAAATGCAAACACGTTTGTGTCCAGCGCTTCGGCTATTTTCTCCAATGTTTTGATCTGCACATTGACCTCGCCGCGCTCCAACTTTCCGATATAGGAACCAGTTGAATCGGATGCTTCTGCCAGCTGTTCTTGTGTTATACCAAGCAATTTTCGAAATTGACGGATTTTCGCTCCTATGAGTTTCGTTGTTTCCATAGACATCCACACTCCTATAGTATGAGTGTAGACAAAGGTAGATCGGGCGTGGAGGTAATTGAATTACCTTAATTATTCGATATTAAGTCTTTGTGAGGACTATTTAATAAACATTAAATTCCATAATATAAAAAACAGTGTAGAAAAAGGGGTTGACCATCATCCAATTTATTCATATAATTTCTAGTATATTGTAATTGATTGTCGAGGAGGGTGATTTTTTAAAATCATCTGAATACGCCGGGAGGTGTTTTTATTGGAAAATGCAACCACGATTCGTTCGGAAATTGAGAAAGAATTAAAACTTGGTGGTTACACTTTTAATAGTTTTGGACAAGCTACAGGTCTTAACCGGGGCATTTTTAGTGCTATGCTTAACGGGAATCCGCCTAAACCTATCTCCGTACGACAAATGGACTTGATCACTAAAGCGCTTAATTATCCAGAGGACTGGTTGTATGACCTATACGTTGATGAATGCTTTTACGATGGAAGACCTCATTGGAAAAGAGTTAAGCCGTTCCTTATACGTTGTGTTGAAATAGGAAATCTGAGGTGTGTGGAGAAAGTACTATCTCGATTAATGGAAGATCTTAATCACATCCCTACAATCTTTGCTTTGGCAGAGGAGTTGTACGAAGGGGGAAAGCTGCAAGAGGCAATTCCTTTCTATGAATGTGTCATTGAAAATGAAAAGTACCAACATTCTGAGAGATTGGCAATTAGTCATTATAAATTGTTTGTAGCTTCGATAGGTCAAGATTTAGAGAGGAACTTGGAAGCGGTTTTAAGATTCATCCCCTATCGTAACCGACTTCCTGAAAATTATCATTTAGATGCTTTGTTGAAGTTGGCTAATATCTACTTTAGTCTTCACCAATGGAAAGAGGTGGAAAGGTATGCTGACGAGCTACGAAACCTGGCGATAACTGTATATAAAAATGAAATTCAGAAGCGAAAAAACATAAAAAAGTATAGACAATTAGAGACTGAAAGGCCGCTTGTTGTTTACTATGGACAAGGTTATTTACTTAAAGGCAATGCTTTGGAACTACAAGGAATGTATGAAAAAGCAATGGAATACATTGAAGGTTACGCTGATTTAGGCTGGTTTGAAGGACTGGATGAATTAGGGTTAGAAGAAGTTGAACTTCTCAAATTATGGGCAGAAGCAAATAAACTTAATTTAAAGGTTCTAATGGGTGAAAAGGGGAGTTTACCTTCGTATGTTAATTTTCTTAAGAAAAATCCCCTTGAAGTATTGCCTGGTTTGCTTACTATTGTTGAGTCTGCTATTAAACATAATTTCAGTATTGATGCCATACTTTCCGATTTCTCAGAGGAAATTAGAGATTTTAATGATAGTTTCTTTTTGGATAGTGGATATTATCAGCTAGCGCCAACTGTGGACAGATATGCTGATTTACATTATAAACTGGCAATTTACTATTTTGGTAATGAAAAAATCGATCAAGGTCTTGATTCTATTTTAGAAAGTCTAAAATTTTATAAAAATATTAATAACAAAACAAAGTTTGTAGAATGTGTTGCTTTGTTCGAAAAGTTCAGAAAGGACTCCACATCTCAGCATAGAAAGAATTATGAAATTATAATGGAGGAGATATTAGATGATGAAAAAATTAACGATGTTCTCCTTGTTGGCACTAAGTCTAATTAGTTTTGTTAGTTTTGGAAAAACGATTAATACTAATTTGGATATATTCGGGCATGGAAATGGGAACTATAGCACTTATGGGCATGGAAATGGACATTAGTAGAATTAGAAATTATACTTCTAAGCCAATTCCTTTGGATTGGCTTTTTTGTTTCATCCCGTTTAAGGGATGAATTGGGTTTTATTATAATTTTAACCTCTGGGGAAGGTATCAGCTTGTAAACTAATGTAAATACCACACCGAACAGGAGGTTTATTGATGTGAAATTGCGACAATTGGAGGACTGCATCGAAGAAAAGCGGAAAGAATTAAATGATTTGGCGAATGAGGTGGGATTGAAGGATCGGCGGGTGTTAATCAAGTCCATGGAGTTGGATCGACTCCTTAATAAGTACAGCGATTGGAAATGCAGCTATCGTAGACATACTATAACCAATAGTTCACAGATGCAAGAGAAGCAACATGAGCTTGTCCTATCTTATTAATTTTCGAGTAGCAGCAAAATATACCTAACTTCACCTTGGCTTCTAATACATAGTGGGATATAGAATAAACAAGATAATCTCTATTGCATCTCGTACGCCGCTCTTATACACGTTGTTCGTACGGTTTATTGTTCTGCGTCTACATCAGAGGGGAAGCCATGTAACATGATGATATGTATCTAAAAAACCTCCCGATTCACGTTGTTGCGTGACTCAGGAGGTTTTTGGGTTTTACTGCTGAAGCTGGCGCAGCACAGTGATTTCGACACGGCGGTTTTTTTGTCGTCCAGCTTCGGTGCTATTGTCACCAACCGGCCGGGTATCTGCATAACCCGCATACTGAAATCCTGAGGGTGACAGTTGCTCTCTGTCGAGAAAGAATCGGAGTACAGATAGTGCCCGTGCGCCGGAAAGCTCCCAGTTGTCCTTATAGGTCGATGAGTTCGAGGAGCGAGTGAACGGAATGTTGTCCGTATGGCCCTCAATGCTAATTGGTGTTTTCAAATCTCGAAACAGACTGGCTAACTTGGATAACGTGTTGGCAGAGCCTTGCTTGAGTGCGGCTCTGCCTTGATCGAATAAAAAGCGGTCATTCAGCGTAATGACAATACCACGCGGCTGATCTGACACAAAAATCTGGTTTTCCAGTTTGTTGTCCGTAATATATTCTTGAATGACACCCATTAGATTTTGCAGCTCTTTTTCCTGCATGCGAAATGCCTGTTCACGCTCGGTGAGTTTGTTCGATCCCGCTTCTTTTTTATCGGATGCCGGTTGCTTGGTCGTGGGTGGATTCTTATTGGTGTAACGATCGGCAGTACCCGTAATGCCCGAGCCTTGCTCCAAAATAGAGTTACCCTTGTGGAACGTATCCTGGAGGGACTGAACAACGACATCGTACTTTTTGGCATCCAGACTACTCATGGCATACATCACGACGAAAAAAATGAGCAGTAGGGTGATCAGATCAGCATAGGTAATCATCCAGCGATCACGATGGTCTCCGCCTTCTTGACGCCCACGGCGCTTACCGCGCGCTCTCATGGAAGTCCTCCTTTGGAGAAGCGTCCTCTGTGCGTGAGCGACGAGGCGGTTTGCGATCCATGATTTGCTCTGAGCGGATAAAGAACTCCAACTTTTTGCGTACAAGCTTTGGATTCTCTCCATTTTGGATAGCCAGAATACCTTGCAGCAGCAAATCCATAATGATAATTTCACTTTCACTGCATGCTCTTATTTTGGACGCGATGGGCAAGAAGATCAGATTGGCGCTAGCAACGCCGTATAGTGTTGCGATAAAAGCAACAGCAATGGACGGACCAAGCGCAGTTGGCTCGGTCAGGCTGCCCAGTACATGGATCAGACCCATTACAGTACCGATAATCCCCATCGTAGGGGCATAGCCGCCTGCGGATTCAAATATTTTGGCGTACCCTTCATGTTTGTGTTCAATGGCATCTAACTCAAGCTCTAAAATCTGTTTGATCTGCGCCTGTTCGGTGCCGTCGATAACCAATTGAAGACCTTCACGCAAAAATGCATTCGGATGCTCCGATGAAATTCGCTCTAGCGCAAGCACACCGGATCGGCGGGAGGTGGTCGCCATGGAAACCAAATCTTCTATATATTGCTCCGTAGGATTGTCCTCACGACTAAATGCCATCCGAAGAGCAATGGGTATAGTCTTCAGCTTGGAGGCAGGGTAGCTGATCACAACTGCGGCGAAAGTTCCACCAAATACAATTAGAGCCGATGTACCTTGAAGCAGCCCTGTAAATTCGCCGCCTTCCCATAAGAAGCCACCGATTAATGCTATGATTCCGGCGATGATGCCCAATACGATGGTGATATCCAAAATTTAATTCACTCCTATTCAAGACTTATCGTTTGCATCCCCGGTAAGAAAGAGGTATAATACGGGAACAAACATTCTTATCCAACCATATTTCCCAAGTATCATTGCTCGGGAAATATCGACATAGAATTACAGGTAAAGACGGTAAAGCTCGACTGGTGTAAAATCATGATGTTTCCATTTTAGACGATAAGGGTGATGCAGGGCAATGAGTGATATCGTTGTTAGCGATAAGACTTTTGAAATTCAGTCGGAATTCCAACCTCAAGGCGATCAGCCTCAGGCCATTTTTGAATTGGTAGAGGGAATTGCAGAAGGAAAGAAGCATCAAACGCTATTGGGTGCTACGGGAACAGGTAAGACGTTTACCATCGCACAGACCATTGCCAAGTTGAATCGACCTACGCTGGTTATTGCACATAATAAGACTTTGGCTGCTCAACTGGCGAGTGAGTTTAAAGAGTTCTTTCCGAATAACTCCGTCGATTATTTTGTCAGCTACTATGATTACTATCAACCGGAAGCATACATCCCGTCTTCCGATACGTATATTGAGAAGGATTCCAGCATCAATGAGGAGATTGATAAACTGCGCCACTCAGCGACAAGCTCTCTGTTTGAGCGTCGTGACGTTATTATTGTAGCGAGTGTCTCCTGCATTTATGGTTTGGGTTCCCCGAAAGAATATTCAAGCCTGCTGCTCTCGCTTAGAGTCGGTATGGAGAAACCCCGCAATCAGATTTTGTCCCGCTTGGTCGATATTCAATATCAGCGGAACGATATCAACTTCGTGCGGGGTACTTTCCGTGTACGGGGGGATGTGGTTGAAATATTCCCGGCTTCCCATGGGGAACATGCTATACGGGTAGAACTGTTCGGGGATGAGATTGAACGGATTACCGAGATTAATGTGCTTACGGGTGAATTGATCGGTGAACGAGAGCATATTGCCATTTTCCCGGCATCTCACTTCGTTACCCATGAGGATACAATGAAGGTAGCACTGGTCAACATTGAACGTGAGCTTGAAGAGCGGCTAGCAGTGCTGAAGGAACAAGGAAAGCTGCTAGAGGCACAACGTTTGGAACAACGTACCCGCTATGATATCGAGATGATGAAAGAGGTTGGTTTTTGTTCCGGCATCGAGAATTACTCAGGTCCACTGACATTTCGCGAGCGGGGAGCGACACCCTATACGCTAATGGATTATTTTCCAGATGATATGCTGATCGTCATCGACGAATCTCATGTTACATTGCCGCAGATTCGGGCGATGTATAACGGTGACCAGGCGCGTAAGAATGTGCTGGTGGAACATGGGTTTCGTCTGCCATCTGCATTGGATAATCGCCCGTTGAAGTTTGAAGAGTTCGAGGATAAGGTAAGTCAGATTGTCTATGTATCGGCTACTCCAGGACCCTATGAGATGGAGAAATGCGAAACGATGGTACAGCAGATTATTCGTCCTACAGGGCTTCTTGATCCCATTATTGAGGTGCGTCCGAGCAAGGGGCAGATTGACGATCTTATTAATGAAATACGGCTTCGCATAGAACGTGAAGAACGGGTACTGGTGACCACACTTACGAAGAAGATGTCTGAAGATTTGACTGACTATTTAAAAGAAGTGGGCATCAAGGTTCGGTATATGCACTCCGAGATTAAGACGCTGGAGCGGATGGCTATTTTGCGAGATCTTCGTCTAGGTACCTTCGACGTGCTAATCGGGATCAATCTGTTGCGGGAAGGTCTTGATTTGCCGGAAGTATCTCTGGTCGCGATTTTGGATGCGGACAAAGAAGGCTTCCTGCGTTCTGAGCGCTCTCTGATTCAGACGATCGGACGGGCAGCACGGAATAGTGACGGTCGTGTTATTATGTACGGCGATAAGATTACCGATTCTATGGATAAAGCGATAAAGGAAACCGAACGTCGCCGTGCGATTCAAATTCAGTATAATGAAGAGCATGGGATTACCCCGCAAACAATTCGTAAAAAGATTCGTGATGTTATTGAAGCAACCAAGGTGGCAGAGTCGAAGAATGATTACCTTCCTAATGAGACGGGTAAACTTTCCAAGAAGGAGCGTCAATCCCTCATTCAGCGTCTGGAAGCAGAAATGAAGGACGCCGCCAAGAACCTACAGTTCGAGCGGGCTGCCGAGCTGCGTGACGCTTTGCTGGAGTTGCAGGCTGATTAAACATTGAGAATAAGCTGGAAATAAAACATATTGAAAATGAAATGTTTGAATGCTTTTAAATATAGTGAGAGCGGCCTATGTGGTCGTTCTCTTTGCGATATATCACTTCCATGGGATAATCCAATGCGATATAGCATGACGTGAACTACGGCTAAGGAGATGAAACATTTGGCGAATGAAAGCATCATCATCAAAGGCGCACGGGCGCATAATCTCAAAAATATTGACGTGACGATTCCACGGGACAAATTCGTCGTTCTGACAGGGCTTAGTGGCTCGGGTAAATCGTCGCTGGCTTTCGACACGATCTATGCGGAAGGGCAGCGGCGGTATGTAGAATCTTTATCTGCGTATGCCCGTCAATTCCTCGGGCAAATGGAGAAACCGGACGTCGATTCGATTGACGGTCTGTCTCCTGCAATTTCCATTGACCAAAAAACGACAAGTCGGAATCCGCGTTCTACCGTCGGAACGGTTACAGAAATCTATGACTACCTGCGGTTATTGTTTGCCCGGGTGGGTCACCCTCATTGTCCTGAACATGGCATTGAAATTACTTCACAGACCGTCGAACAGATGGTAGACCGCATTCTGCAGTATCCTGAAAAGACACGGCTGCAGATCCTGGCTCCATTGGTATCGGGCCGCAAAGGTGAGCATAAGACACTGTTCGCTGATATAGCCAAGCAGGGCTTTGTACGGGTACGTGTGGATGGCGAACTGCGTGAATTGTCCGAGAAGATTGAGCTGGAGAAGAACAAGAAGCACTCGATTGAAGTGGTCGTAGACCGGATCGTAGTTAAGGAAGATGTGCGTGCGCGTCTGTCCGACTCTATTGAGACGGCACTGAATCTTTCAGGCGGGCAGTTGCTTGTAGACATTATGGGGCAAGAGGAGTTGCGGTTTAGCTCCAACTTTGCGTGCCCGATTTGTGGATTCAGCATAGATGAACTGTCTCCGCGGATGTTTTCCTTTAATAGTCCGTTCGGCGCTTGTCCGGATTGTGATGGGTTAGGCGTTAAAATGGTGGTTGATCCTGATTTGCTCATCCCCGATCCTGAAAAAAGTGTAGAAGATGGGGCGTTTCAGGCATGGAGTGGAGGAACTTCCACTTATTATCCTCAATTTTTGCAGTCAGTATGCGAACATTACGGTATTCCGCAGGACATTCCTGTTAGTCAACTGACGACAGAACAAATGAACATCATTTTACATGGAACGGCTGATCAGAAGATCCGTTTCCGCTATGAAAATGATTTTGGTCAACGTAAGGAAGCCTATGTGACCTTTGAGGGCATTATCCCCAACCTGGAGCGTCGTTATCGGGATACAGCTTCTGAGGGTATACGTGAATTTATTGAAGGCTTTATGAGCGCAAAGCCATGTAACACCTGTAAGGGACACCGACTGAAAAAAGAAAGTCTGTCGGTAACCATTCAAGAGCGCAATATTGCTTATGTGACAGCTTTGTCTATCGGTGAAGCTTCTCACTTTTTCCATACACTGGAGCTGAGTGAGAAAGAGCAGTCGATTGCCAATCTCATTTTAAAAGAAATTAACAGCCGACTAGGATTCCTTGTTAACGTTGGTCTGGAGTACCTGACTTTAAGCCGTGCAGCAGGCACGTTGTCAGGCGGTGAGGCACAGCGTATCCGATTGGCGACACAGATCGGGTCCAGTCTGATGGGTGTGCTCTATATTTTAGACGAGCCTAGTATCGGGCTGCATCAGCGAGATAATGACCGTCTGATTAGTGCTTTAGAGCATATGAGGAATCTCGGCAATACGTTGATTGTGGTGGAGCATGACGAAGATACGATGATGGCGGCGGACTATATCATTGATATCGGGCCAGGAGCCGGAATCCATGGTGGGATGATCATGTCGCAGGGGACACCGCAGGAAGTCATGGAAGATCCGAATTCCTTAACCGGGCAATATTTGAGCGGACGCAAGTTCATTCAGGTCAATACTGAGCGGCGCAAGCCTACGGATAAGTGGCTGGAGGTTCGCGGAGCCAAGGAGAACAATCTCAAAAATTTGAATGTCAAAATTCCGTTAGGTGTGTTCACGGCTGTTACTGGTGTATCCGGCTCTGGAAAATCGACGCTGGTCAACGAAATTTTGTACAAAACGTTGGCGCGTGATCTGAACCGGGCAAGAGTGCGACCGGGCCAACATAAGGAGATTCGCGGGCTTGAACATATCGATAAGGTCGTTGAGATTGATCAGTCTCCAATCGGCCGTACGCCGCGTTCCAATCCTGCGACCTATACCGGAGTATTTGATGATATTCGGGATTTATTTTCAAAAACAAATGAGGCCAAGGTCCGAGGCTACCAAAAAGGTCGCTTTAGCTTTAATATTAAGGGTGGGCGCTGTGAAGCTTGTAAAGGCGACGGCATAATCAAGATTGAGATGCATTTTCTGCCAGATGTGTACGTCCCATGCGAAGTGTGCAAAGGCAAGCGTTATAATCGGGAGACCCTTGAGGTTAAATACAAAGGTAAAAGTATTGCTGATGTGCTGGAGATGACGGTAGAGGATGCGACAGAGTTTTTTGAAAATATTCCAAAGATTCATCGCAAGATTCAGACGCTGATGGATGTAGGTTTGGGGTATATCAAGCTGGGCCAACCAGCGACTACCTTGTCTGGCGGTGAAGCACAGCGTGTGAAGCTGGCTTCTGAATTGTATCGTCGCAGCACAGGCAAAACAATTTATATTTTGGATGAGCCGACAACCGGTCTGCATGTTCACGATATTGACCGATTGTTGACGGTACTGCATCGTTTGGTTGATTCAGGAGAGACGGTGCTGGTCATTGAGCATAATCTGGATGTGATTAAAACAGCCGATTATTTGGTTGATCTGGGACCGGAAGGCGGAAGCGGTGGTGGGACGATCTTGGCTACCGGGACACCGGAACAACTCGTGAAAGTCGAAGAATCCTATACAGGCCGATACTTAAAGCCGATCCTTGAACGGGATACACAGCGTAGCCAAGCGCTTCAGACAGTCGATCTATAGATACCGTTTAACGTACGTTTTGGAAGTCCTGCACAGGTAGGAAGGCGGAATACGAATTAGCGTATTTATGCCCTCCCCTTGGCAGGACTTTATTTTTTTTGTAGAAAAGAAAACTTTTATCAAATTCTTGCGTTAAAGCATGTGACACATAGTTTACCAAGCGCTGGAATAATGAATCTATACGTATATTCATCGACAGAAAGTCTCTGAGTAGTCTCTATTTTGGAGTTTTGAATGTTTAGGCTCGGGCTTGAAGAGGTAAATATATAACTTATGAATATATAGCATCATACGAAGTTCCGTGCCCACGTGACAACCATTACAAGTTGAAGCGAAACCGTCTGTAGTTTGATCACATCTAAGGTTTATACAACATCTCTGAGGAAGTCATGAAGGGAGCTGGAACATTTTGAAGATCATGCAAAGTAGAGTTTTACGTACACGCGTATATTCATGGGCAGCAGGAGTTGCTTTGGCGGCATGTATGATGGGGTATAGTGCTGCACCGTCCTATGCCTCCGAGGTGTCCGAGGCGTTTGCGCCCAAACAAGCCGAGATTGAAACGAGTGCGGCGATTGGCAGTATTAAGGATTTAGGAAACGCTCACAATTATATTCAGCCCGCAGCGAATGGCGGGTTTTTAATGCTGAACGTCGAGGACGATACAGAGACAAGTGTAGTACACGTCACGTATGGCAAGCTGGACAGTTTTCTGGAGAACGTATGGAAACACCAGCAGGAACTGAACGTACAACCGGGAACAAGCAGCAGGGGAGTCCAGCGGGAGACGTCAGATGGTGGCTTGCTGTTTCTGATTGACTATACAAAACCGAACGGAATACGAGATTTGCAGGCTTCACGATTGGACGCGGATGGAAACACCGTGTGGTCCAAAACGTTACCCACAGATGACTTGATAGCTGATGGGCAAGATTCTCAGGTAGGTTTGGAGCCACTGGAGGATGGCAGTTTTTTGGTCTCCTCTCTGAATCTTGCTGAGCAGTCCTTCACTGTACTCAAATACACAAAAACTGGCGATGTACAATGGAATCGAACGACGGCCGGAGTGACCTCGGGTTGGCTGGTCGGCAGTCACAATGGATATTATGCGCTTTTGAACAGCTTAGATGGTCCCGTGGGGGTACAAGCAGATGTATATGGTCGCGATATCCGTAATATCCATTTGGATTTGGGGTCAGGTAAAGACATTGCCGCAGTACGTGAGTTGCCCAGCGGTCATATTGCTGTAACAGGGCTTAAAGGAAATAGCAAGCGTACGCAGGTGTTAAGTAATGGTCTGCAATTGTTTAGTAATACAGAGGACTATGTGGCTGACCGGGTGTATCTGCCTGAGGAGCAGTTGTACGTCCAGTTCAGTGATCAATATGATCCACTGGGCAAAACCACGAAGATGCATGGCATCACCATTACAGGCTTGAAAGGAAACGGTACGAAGGTGTGGGAAACTAAGACTCATTACAAGGAAGATAACTCCTTCGGCATCCGATATGATACGGGATTGATATACAAAATACCATCAGGCTACGCAGTGGTAACATCTACAGAAGGCGCTCAGAAGCCAACAGTACTCGATTTTGCGAAAATATTGATACCGGAGTAATCCGGTATCTTTTTTTATGAAATCGAAGAAAACGGTATTGTGCAGCTGTATGACGATAAGAAACAGCCTGCTTGTATATGAGATACAAGCAGGCTGGTAATGGACGTTATATCTAGGATGCAACGTGGCTGGATTGTAAAATGGCAGACAGCTTTTCCTGGAAAGTCGGAATACCTACACGTTGTACATACGCGTAAAAGCTTTCGCCAGCGGTCCTGTTTTCTTTGTAGAACAGAATGAGCTCTGCCAGTACAGGTCCAACCTGATCCCCGCGTACGCGGCCTTTGAGTGCCTTGTTGAACTGGGCACCTGATCCAAGCGCTCCGCCGACAGCGATGTCGAACGCGTCGACCATGCCTTCGGGTGTCTTAATGAGCGAGCCCTGCAGACCAATGTCCGCAATATGCTTTTGACCGCAGGAATTCGGGCAGCCGATAAAATGAATGCGTACCTTTTCATCCAATTGTACGTGCTGATCCAAATACTCGGCAACGTCAACCGCCCGCTTTTTGGTTTCCACAATCGCCAGATTGCAGAACTCATTTCCTGTGCACGATACCGTACGGCTCATAAAATGCTTGGGCTGTGGTGTCAGGCGTTGCAGCACGGGAGCTTCCAGTAGTTCATCCACTTGGTCATCCGGCACGCCGCTCAGCAAAATATTTTGCGACATCGTGGTGCGAATCTGTCCATCGCCATAGCGGTCAGCCAGGTCGGCCAGTTCATGCAACTCGTCAGCACTGAGGCGACCGACAGGCACGTTCAGTCCGACATAGTTCAGGCCCTCTTGGGCTTGAGGATGTACACCGTCAAAATAGGCGGCGTGCCAGCCGATCGTTTTGTCCTCGCCTCGTCCTGGCATTTCGCCGATGTACTCGGTGAGCTTGGCCAGAAACTTGTCCGGGCCCCAATCGGCAACGAGGAATTTCAGGCGGGCATGGTGCCGTTTTTCCCGATAGCCGTAATCACGGAAAATGGTTGTGACAGCAACAGCTACCTTCAGTACTTCCTCAGGACGAACAAACAAATCCAGCGACTGTGCCAAATGCGGCTTGGCGGACAAACCTCCACCAACCATCACATGGAAGCCGATCACTTCTTTCCCGTTGAGGATCTTGGTGGCTGGCGTAAAGGACAAGTCGTTAATTTCAGCCTGTGCGTTGTTGTACGTATTACCGGAGATAGACATTTTGTACTTGCGTGGAAGATTGGAGAAGTCCCGATTCAATAAGAAAAAACGGTTTACTTCATCTACAATCTCCTTGGTATCCACCAATTCATTGGGATCAATGCCAGCCAGCGGATTGCCGACAATGGTACGAGGGCAGTCCCCACAGGCTTCAAAGGAATACAAATCGACTTTTTCCAGCCGCTCGAAAATATCGGGCAAGCTTTCGACCGTCAGCCAGTGAAATTGAATTGCCTGACGAGTGGTGACATCCACAAGACCGCGTCCGTACAGCGCGGAGATGTCCGCCAATGCATGTGCCTGTGCTGAAGTCATGATACCTGTGTTGATGCGAACACGCATCATGAAATGACCATCCTTGGGCTTTTGCTGATAAACACCAGCCCATTTGAAACGGTCCATATCGTCCGCAGAGATCGAGTCATAGCCTTCGTTTGCATAATTTTCGATAATGGTACGTATAACGTCGAGACCGTCTTTTTCCAGCTTGACAAACTCAAATTTGTTTAGCTTATCGGGATGAGCGTTCCAGATTGGTTCATAGGCCATCCTTTTAACCTCCTTCATGTGCCTTATTTATACTTTAGTATTTTGGATAGAGAACTCACGAGTTTTTTTTTATTTCCGACAATAAAACTAAGATATAATGTGATGGTATCACAGTTGGTTATGCCCGTAAACGAAGGAAAGCTCCAAACGGTATAACGATTATTTATCGTTTTTGCTTATTTTTTTGATATAAGGATTTGGAAAATTTATAATATAAATAGTATGAGAGGACAGGTAGGTGGCAAACGGCGCTTTTTAGAAAAAGATAGGGCTTAAAGCGATTGTATGCGTGTCCCCTCTATGGTAGATTTGGACTAACTGATAGAACAGGGTCTTGTTAGAGAGGAAATGGTGAGTATATGCGTAAGATGGGGAAAAGGGTGGTTGTTCTGGCTTTGGGCAGCGCTCTATGTGTTTCTGGAACGGCAGGTGCAGCCAGCAGTGGAACTGCGTTAAAGGCCAAAGTCATTAATGGCGGGGTCTATGTTAACGTAAGCGATATGAATAAGGCATTAGGAACCAGCGGCGCGTATAACAGCGCAAATGGTACATATACGTTATCGGCCGGTCGTGTGCCGCAGGTCGTTAAAAATGTATCTCCTTCAGTGGTCGGTATCATTGGCCGTTCAGCCACGGGAGAAACCGTAGCAGGAGGAGATCGATACAATCTGGCTCACGGAACAGGTGTCATCATTCGGACAGATGGATGGATCGTTACGAATGCACACGTTATTGAAGGATTAGGTGACGCGGTGGTTGTAACTTCGGACGGAAAATCTTACGGAATCACCGACAGCTACAGCGATCCGGTCAGTGATTTGGCATTAATTAAAATCAAGGCAAGCGGCCTCAAACCCGCTACCTTGGCAGCTTCTACGAACAGTCTACAGGTAGGTGAACAGGTGGTGGCTATCGGTACGCCTATATCCTTTTCACTTCGTAATTCGGCAACCTCGGGTGTCGTTAGCGGGCTGAACCGTGGTGTCAACGCTGCTTATCGTTTGATCCAAAGTGATACCGCGATCAATCCTGGTAATAGCGGCGGTCCGTTGGTCAACCTCAAAGGCGAGGTCATCGGGATCAATACAATGAAATTCTCGGCGGTTGGGATTGAAAATATGGGCTTTTCGATTCCGTCGGATACGGTGAAATATGTCATCGGTCAATTTTTTAAATATGGTGAGGTTCGGCGTGCTAGTCTTGGACTAGGGCTGGAAGAGAGTTGGTCAGCTATCGTCGGATTACCTACCGAGGACCCTTTGAAAGTCACGAAAATTACTTCAGCCAACGCCGTTCAGGCCAAAATCAAAGAAGGCGATGAACTGTACAGTATTAACGGTAAGCGTGTAGCTTCCGCCATCGACGTCAATGAGCTGCTTAAAAACTATCAACCAGGTCAAACGGTGAGTGTACTTATGCAGTCGGACGGTGATATTGTGAAGCGCAAGCTGGTACTGACACAAGATAATGGTGAAATCTATGAATCCATTCAGTCTGGAGAAGATCTTGAAGATTCGAATGAATCGGAAGCCGCTGAAGATGGCGGTATAGCGCGTTCAAAGGATGCATCGGAGTCAGCTCAAGAGGCTGCTACTGGAAAGTGAACGATAACGGCACTTGAATCTATAAAATAAAGCTAAAGGGAGATTTACTGTGAAGCATATTCAAAGAAAAATGATGCGTAAGCTGGGGGTCGGCGCTGTCGCATTGTCCCTTCTGCTTTCCGCTTTGCCAGCAGTTGCAGCAGATCATGATAAAACCAAAACCATGTTGGAATTGCGCTTGCAAAGCGGCAGCAATACAGCCATCGTGAACGGCCAGAATGCCAATATTACGAAGCCATATTCAAAAAGTGGTGCACTGATGGTTCCGGCTGGTGTGTTTAAAAAGGCATTTAACAGCAAAATTCGATTAGCTGAAGATAATGTGGTCAAAATCACCAGCGGAACTCGTATCGTATCGCTGACCATTGGTAGCCGTACAGCTTGGGTGAGAGGTCACAAGGTGACACTTCCGGCTCCACCGGAAATGTCATCAGGTATCCTGATGGTGCCTTTGCGTCAAGTAGCAGAAGGGCTTGGCGGTAAGTTGGAGAAGAATGGTGCAGGAATCATCATTCGGATGGAAGCGCAAGAAGAGGCGGGCACGGTAGCTGAAGAGACACCGAACATTGATAATGATGAGGGCAAGACGCAGATCGGGAACAGTTACTATGACTGGTCTATGAACTATCCAACAGGACTCGTCATCGGTCAGGGAGGTGGAGATGAGAGCATTTCCACATTTATGGATGAGAACAGTGCGTACTATATGGAAGTGCACACAGCGCCACAGCCGGTTCCACTGAATGCGGACGATCTGCTGCAACAATTGGTACAGACGGCCAAGGAAACGGGCGAAACTGTTGTAGATCGAAAATCCTTCCCGAAAGCGAAGGTGCCTTATGCTCGTGTCATTACGAAGGATGGGGACGGCGTATTGTGGGAAAATCGTCAGTACTACGATAACGGACGACTGTATGTGATTTATTTTTCCGATGCTAAAGCAACGAACTATAAAGATCTGAACCAGTATGCGGGTCTGTTAAATTCCTTCAAGACCTCCTTTAATGCGCAGGATAAAAGTATTAAAGACTTGTCCACTGTCGTAGGAGGCACACGCGAGGCCGGGAATCCGGACTACGGTGTGTCACTCAGCATACCCGCAGGCTGGAAAATGGACGATCAGCGGATGCAATACGAGAGCAATGATGGATCGAGCTTCCGCGTGAAAGTAACCTCAGCTCCAGCGGATGGAAAATTGGAGAACTGGGGTCAGCAACTGCAAAAATGGTTGAGCGATTCATTTGTGTCCACAGCTTATGAGGCACAGAAGACGTATCCGCTGGAGGTTGCAGGCATTCAAGGGTTGGTGCAGGAGTACCGCTATAATTTTGGTGATGAATGGGTCAAGGAGTACAATGTGCTGATTCAGCAAAATGGATACCGCTACTTGGCTGAATACGCGGTGCCTGAAAAAGTAAGTAAAGGAAATGACCAGTTCAACGCGCTCATTTCCTCGCTTCAAATTGATTTCCAAACCGTAGCGAGTAACTTTGGACAGTTGGAAGAAGACGACTATCTAACGGACAAAACGAAAACGGTCAAAAAGACGTCTAAAGCCTATGAATATACGGTGAATATCCCACGGTATTGGACTGCGGTTAGCGATCAATTTGAATTGGGCGATGTAGAGTACCAATTTACCGGAGGAAGTTTTTCCATCAAAATCGACAATGACCAATCATTTGAATTAACGGTGTCCCAGCTCAAGGACTTCTACGATAAGCAAGCAAAGAACTATAAAAACCTCAAAGTAGAGGAGGTTAAGGACGTAACGTTTGCTGGTGTTCCGGCAGTGTCCTTTACATTCCATCGTATAGAGGAAGGCATTGGCTATACAGGCCGCCAATTGGTGTTTGAACGTGACGGAAAAACGTACACCGTAACAACGACATTGAACGATGCGAACAACACGGCTGTACAGTCTAATGCTCTGGATTCGACGCTGAATTCGTTTAGTTTTGTGAAGTAGAGAGTGTGGGTAAAAGATTACGAGGTATGGTGGGAAGAGGCTACGCGTGCCATTTGATTCTACGATCGCTGTTGACCCGGGATTCTTGGATTGTATAAGGACTTAATAGTAAGAATCCCAGGTCAAAGGCGAACGCTGACGCTTCTTCGGATTCAAATGTCCCGCTTCGCTGGCGCCCGCCAAATACCACCAATCTTATAATGAGTGAAGTAAGCACTAGGGAAGTCTATACGGATTTCCCCGTATAGGAGGAATCCAAAATGATTACGCTAAAAGCAGTCGACAAACATAATTGGGAAGCATGTGCCGAACTTAAACCGACACCTGAGCAAAAAAGATTTATTGTATCTAACCTTTTTTCAATTGCGGAACGTCAGTTTTTAGATGGATTTTTATCTAAGGCTATTTATAAAGATGACGTATTAATTGGTTTTACGATGTTTGGTTTAGACCCGGATGACGGAAATTACTGGGTTTACCGATTTATGATTGACGAAAGATTTCAAGGTCAAGGTCATGGTTACAATGCAATGTTGCTGGTTATCGACGAAATAAGGAAAGCCAGTGATAGGACTGATGTTATAATGATTGGATATAAACCAGACAATGAGCTAGCTAGAAAGCTATATAGAAAATCAGGTTTCAGGGAAGAGGGAATATCACCCTGGGGAGAAATGCTTGCGAAGTATAGGTTTGTCTAGTCAATAATAGGATGACTCACCTCCAAAGTACCGCTCGACGGGATTGGAGGTGTTTTTTGTGTGTTTTTAGTATTATATTTTTAAAGGAATCGCTTGGAAAGTGTAGAAGCTTGGGGCGCAGTCTGGTACACTAGATTAGTTACAAGATAAGAATGATTCTGCCGCAAATGTTCGTGATGCGGATTTTTTGAGTTGGATGTAATTCATGCGAGGAACCGATGGTTCAGCGTGTGAATGATCGGACAAGATAATAGAGACAGATAGGATTTAAAAATGTGATTCTTAGTAGGCTTCCATTCCCCTGACTAAACATGATCAGCTTTGGAATGAGTCGATGGAACATTCATGAGATTACCAAGTAAGCAGCGTAGCTGCCCTGAAAACAACGATTATCCAATAGGGGATCATTCGTTTTCAGCATATGGGGAGGACAAAGATGAAATCAGCAGTACGAAGAGAAGATGTAGAGCTTCTGGCACCAGCCGGTGACTGGGATTGTATGCGTGCGGCGGTGGCGAATGGGGCTGATGCGATCTTTTTCGGGGTGGAAAAGTTCAATGCACGTGCACGAGCGAATAATTTCCGCATGGAGGAACTGCCTGAAATTATGGCGTTTTTGCATAGCTATGGGGTTAAAGGTTTTTTAACATTCAATATACTGGTATTTGAAAACGAGTTGGAGGACGCTAAGGAGCTGGTCGATGCCTGCATTGATGCCGGAGTCGATGCTTTAATTGTTCAGGATATGGGCTTGGTGAAAATGATCCGCGATATTTCACCGGATTTTCCGATCCATGGTTCTACCCAAATGACGATCACCTCGCCGGAAGCGGTAGAGTTTACAAAGCCGTACAATATGGAACGGGTTGTGCTAGGACGTGAAAACAACCTGAAACAGATTCAAAAAATAGGCGATCAGGCGAGACTTCCAATGGAGGTTTTCGTACATGGAGCGTTATGCGTATCTTATTCTGGCCAATGCCTGACTTCAGAAATGTGGGGCGGCCGCTCTGCTAACCGTGGTGAGTGTGCACAGGCATGTCGTTTGCCTTACGATCTGATGGTGGATGGGGAGCAGAAACCAATGGCAGATGTGACGTATCTGCTGTCACCTAAGGATCTGGCAGCGATTGACTTGATGCCTGAACTGATCGACGCGGGTGTTGTTTCTTTTAAAATTGAAGGGCGACTGAAAACACCTGAATATGTGGCGAATGTGGTCAGCAAGTACCGCAAGGCCATTGATAAGTATTTTGATGGCGATACGTCCAAGACGAGCAAAGAAGATATCCGCGAACTGCAGCAGAGCTTTTCACGCGGCTTTACGCACGGTTTTCTCGAAGGAACCAATAACAAGAAGCTGGTTGACGGTACGTTCCCCAAAAGCCGTGGGGTGTATCTGGGCCGAGTGGAACAAATCCTTCGTGATGGCGTAGTGTGCCGTATTGATGCACCGCTGAAGCGTGGCGATGGGATTGTATTCGATGCGGGAGATCCCACGCAAAAAGAAGAAGGCGGACGCGTATATGATATCCGCCGCAAGGGCGTGAAGATTGAAGGCGAAGCCGGAGAAGGCTGGATCATCGACATCGTAGCGGGACGCAACGATGTGGATCTGCGCCGTGTGCACGTGGGCGACCGCATTTGGAAGACCAACGACCCAGCGCTGGACAAGCGTTTGCGCCAGTCGTACGACACCGACAAGCCGTACCGGGTCTTCCCGGTACATGTGCGGGTCAGCGGCTCCCCAGGGCAACCGCTGTCGACATGGTGGACCGACGTGCAGAAGGGCACAACGGTCCGCGTGGACTCCGAGCTGGAACTCGAAATTGCCCAGAAGCGTCCGATGACGCATGAACTGCTCGAGGAGCAGTTCGGCCGACTGGGCGGAACGGTGTTCCAGCTGGAAGAGCTGGACGTCCATCTGCATGGGGACGTCATCGTGCCGATGCGCGAGCTGAACAGTATCCGCCGTCAGGCGGTGGAATTGCTCGCGGGCGAGCGCCCCAAACCGCCCGTGTACACGAAGCGGGCGGTAGAGGTGTATGGCGATGCATCGGTTCCGGCATCGTCTGTGGCACGCGGTCAGGCAGAGTTGACCGCGCTGTGCCGCAGCCTCCCTCAGGTTGAGGCTGCGCTCGAGGCCGGCGTGGAGTTCATCTACGCCGACTTCGAGTTCATCAAGCAATTCCCGGCAGCCGTAGAGGCTGTACACGCCGCAGGGCGCCGAATTGCGCTGGCGACCCCACGTATTCACATGCCGGGTGAAAATGGCTACCACAACAATATCCTGCGCCTGAAGCCGGATGCTGTGCTGGTACGCAATCCAGGGGCACTGTATTTCTACTTGCGACATCGCTTGGAGAACCCGGACGCACATCATCCGCAATTGATTGGTGACTTCTCGCTGAATATCGCCAACCACAAAGCGGCTGATCTGTTCCTGGATTCCGGCTGCGACCTGGTTACACCGTCGTACGATCTGAACATTCAGCAAATGGTCGATATGCTCAGACGCACGCGTACCGATAAGCTGGAGATCGTGATCCAGCAGCATATGCCAATGTTCCATACTGAACATTGCGTATACTGTACCTTCATGAGTGAAGGCACAGACTACACCAATTGTGGACGTCCGTGTGAGGACCATCGCGCATCCCTGCGCGATCGAATTGGTATGTCTCATCCGGTCCGTGTGGACGAAGGCTGCCGCAACACGGTATACAACGCGATTGAGCAATCCGGCGCCGAATACCTGTCCAACTTCCTGGAGCTGGGCGTGTCCCGTTACCGCGTGGAATTTTTGGAGGAGACACCGGAGCAAGTGCATGAGGTTATTGATCTCTATAACCGTGCCCTGCGCGGAGAAATCAGCGGAACACAAGTATGGAAGACGCTGAAAGCAACGAATCAGTTGGGTGTTACACGTGGGCAGCTGGTGAAGTAAAAGGATGCTATAGGTTATCACAGTTATTTATTTTAATATTTGAACGTAGAAAAAGAAAAAATAGGGTATGTGCGTTGAAAGCACATACCCTATTTTTATCAATAATTTCATTTAAACTACTAAGAATCTCGTATCGTTATACTTTTTGGGCTTTCGTTTTTTTTAGAAAAAACAATGAACTTTTGTCCGACATAATTAATTAAAGTATAAAAGATATTCCCGATTAGGATGGACAGATTGCCTAAAATTGCATTGTTTTTAATACTCAGACTTGAGATCAGGAAGTGGCTGATTAGATAGCTGAGACAATACGATAGTAAATAGCATATCAATATGATAAAGACAAACTTCAAAATGGTCTGTCCATGGCTTGCATTGTTTTTGAAAGTAAATCTTTTGTTTAAGAAATAGCTTACAGTAGCACCTACAGAATTACCAATAAAGGTCGATAACCAGTAGTTAGTCCCTAAAGTATTAAAGAGCAAGAACATGACGGACATGCCGCATATTGTATTTAGGACACCTACGACAAGAAAACGGAAAAAGCTATTCTGAAATAAAGTCAAATTAGTCACCTGTTCGCATCTGTTTAGTGGACAGCCACAGCTTCCCTTTCACTATTTTTCACTTTTTTTGTGTTTTCAGTATCTAGGGTGCTTTGGGAATCTAATAGGGTCTCAATAATATATTTGGGTCTTTGTTTTACCTCTTTATATATTTTACCGATATATTCGCCAATGAGCCCCAGTGCTACAAGTTGCAGACCACCTATAAACCAGATGGACAACATTAAAGAAGACCAGCCCCAGACAGTGGTTCCAAGGAGCTTACTAATAATGGTATACACAGCTATTAATAAGCTTATGCCAAACATTGCAAAACCTACAGCTGAGATAAGCCGGATTGGGGTTATACTAAATGAAGTGATTCCATCGAAAGCAAAAGCGAGCATTTTCTTTAAAGGATATTTGGATTCTCCTGCAAAGCGTTCATGTCGATCGTAATAAACTTCAGTAGACTTATAACCTATTAACGGAACTAGACCACGTAAAAAAAGATTGACCTCTTTAAAGTTGCTTAATTCCTGAAGAACTCTTTTGCTCATTAAGCGGTAATCCGCATGATTGTATACAATATTGACTCCCATTTTACTCATAACACGATAAAAGCCTTGGGCTGTTGAACGCTTGAAGAATGTGTCGGTGGTTCTACTTTTTCGAACCCCATATACGATGTCATAACCTTCTTTGAACTTTATTATAAATTCTCGGATGGCATTGAGATCATCCTGCAGGTCAGCGTCAACGGATATCACACAATCAGATGTCTCTTTAGCCTCCATTAACCCAGATAATAGGGCGTTTTGATGGCCGGCATTTTTCGCCAACTTGAGACCACTGACAAAAGGATTTTTTAGATTATATGATGCTATGATGTCCCATGTTTTATCACGGCTACCATCATCAACAAACAACATTTTACTATGTTTAGAAATGAGCTGGCTCTCTGCCAACTCCTCAAGAATGACCGTAAGTCTGCTTATAGTTTCAGGCAGTACCTCTTCTTCGTTATAACAGGGAATAACTAACGTTAAAACAGGGTTACTGATTATTGAATCCAAAGAACTCTCTCCTCAAATTTTGGCATATCTGGTACTCAAATTTCTATCTTTTTTGATTTATAATATGGTTTACTTAAATTATATAACATTGCAATGACTAAGTGCTATAATAAACTATTAGCAATTTACAAACGTTACTCGAATTATTGAATAATTTAGTAAGTTTTGTTGAAAAGGAGTTTTAACCTATGAAAATCCGTAAAGCGATTATTCCTGCTGCGGGATTAGGAACCCGGTTCCTTCCTGCTACAAAAGCGATGCCTAAAGAGATGCTTCCCATTGTAGACAAACCAACAATTCAATATATTATTGAAGAGGCTGTTGCATCTGGTATAGAGGATATCATTATCGTTACTGGTAAAGGCAAAAGGGCGATTGAGGATCATTTTGACTACTCTTTTGAGCTGGAGCATAATTTGACTGCGAAGGAAAAATGGGACCTGCTCAATGAAGTACGTAAACCATCAGAGATGGCAGATATCCACTATATTCGTCAAAAGGAACCCAAAGGGTTGGGGCATGCCATCTGGTGTGCACGTAAGTTTATCGGTGACGAACCTTTTGCCGTCCTTTTAGGGGATGACATCGTTGAGTCTGAGAATCCGTGTCTCAAACAGATGATTGACGTGTTCGATGAGTATCAGCGTTCTGTAGTAGGTGTAAAACAAGTGGATTGGAACGAGGTACATCGTTACGGCATAGTTGAGGGTCATGCACTCACTTCCAAAATCTCTGAGGCGGAACGATTGGTAGAAAAGCCAAAGAAGGAAGAAGCAACCTCCAACTTGGCGATTATGGGACGTTATATCTTGACGCCTGATATTTTTGATATCCTGGGTCAGCAATCTGCGGGAGTAGGCGGGGAGATTCAGTTGACGGATGCATTGTCCAAACTGGGAGAAAAGAATCCGATCCTGGCCTACGAATTTGACGGGAATCGCCATGACGTTGGCGAGAAATTGGGATTCATTGAAACTACTATTCATTATGCTCTGCAGCATAACGAGATTAAGGATGAAGTATTGGCTTATATGAGACAGGTTATTGAAAAGATTGATCAACAAAAATAGACATCTCACCCAACCTCACTTTATTAAAATAAGAAAGAGACTACCGGATGATATAACATCATCTGATAGTCTCTTTTTTCTACTATTTCTCCGATTTTAACTGAGCAATTTGCTCTTTTTCCGTCGGATCAGCTTTTATTAGTTTATCGTACAATGCTTTGTCATCCTGCCCTTGCTTTTGCAGAGCGACGATATAATATCGAGCAATCTCACGATTTGTAGGGTCGCTCAGGTCGTCTTTCAAGCCGTTTTTGAGGATGCTTGCAGCCTCAGCAGGCTTACCTGACATGAATTCAATTTTTCCAGTGCTGAGCGCAATACCTGGAGTTACCTCAAAAGTACGTGTCAATTGAATTTCAGGTGGAACCGTCTTAATATGAGCTACCCCATCCAGAACCTTCTGATAAGCAGCAAGGCCTGCTTGGAAATATTTCTGCTCCTTGGCGGTGTCCTTCTGTTCACGTGCCTTATCACCAATAGAGTAAGCTTGAGTAATCAACATATTGTACCAGTCATTGTCCCATTTGAAGTTGGAAATGTTATTTTCCAAAATACTGAAGGCTTGCTCATGCTCACCTTTTGCTTTTAAAAGGTTAACTTTGGAGTTATACATGATTTTATTATACGGTTCTGCCTTCAGGCCCGTATTAAGTACCTCTATTGCAGCGTTATAAAATTCCTCTTTTTTCGTTTGATCATACACATTCTTGTACAGTGCAGCCAATCTTATAACCGAATCCGGGTGCGTAGGACGAAGTTCAAGATCCTTATTAATGGCACTTTGGATTTCCTCAAAAGATGTGCTGACCGCCATGATCTGTTTGGCATATGTGGCAGCATTGGCCGATTGCACGAAGCGGAGACCTGCAAAAAGCACCACAATGCTTAGAATGCCGATGACTGCACTATACATGATTCGGAAACCAGAAGTGCTCATGGACAAGCGTCTAAGAGGTTTGCTGTCCATAGCAGCAGCCATACCACCGAGACTCATAAATACCAGTATGCCCATGAACACGTAACTCAGATTAAAGTCTAGCAAGCTATGAAGTAAGATCGAAAGCGCCAAAATGAGATACAGAAAGTGAGAATCCCGATCTTCATCATTTTGTCTAATATAGTTACGGATATATTTGTAGAAAATATATAAGATAAATGACATGAAAATTACAAAACCGAGAATACCAACTTCAACCAGATACTGCATGAAGAAGTTATGGGCCTGACGGCTTGTGTAAGGATAATCTTGGTATTTCTCGTATAAAGTAGCCCAACCGCCGCCGCCGGTGCCAATAACAGGATGATCTTTAATCAATTTGGCAGCATCCTGATAGAATACAAGTCGTTCCAGTACACTATGCTGCCGGAAATTGATATTTTCAAACCGGACCTGGACGTTTTCTGGTAGTACGCTGCGCAGGCCAGTTCCAATAAACAGAAAAGCCAGCAAGCCAATCACCACAACTGATCCGACAGGTAGCCACAGGTTGGATAACTTGCGGGAGGCCCATCCTTTGAGGGCATTTTCCAACTTCGGTGCCAGATAACGTTCAACAAGCCACAGTACGACAGCTACAGCCAGGGAGACCCCAATAAGTAACCCCCAAGCCTTCGCAGCCTCTCCGCCGTTGTAGGTCTTGTTGAGTTGTAAACCCATATTTGTAATTGGTGCCAAGATAGATATTGACGCTACACCAGCAATGGCACAATGCAAAATCCATATAATCTGACGTGCTGGTTTAAAGAAGAGCAAGAGCAGTACGAAAACGACTGGCAACATAACCAGACCGCCCCGTGACAAGGTCAGGAATAACGAGACCAGAATAGGTACCAACATGAAGCCGTGAACTGCCTTGCCATACCATAGTTTTGATTTCATCAGACAGAAAACGGCAGCGAACAGGAAAGCCATTAGAAAGGCGGCATATGTATTCGCATATTGAAACACTGATGTCAGCCGGAGACCATTTGTATCTGTCATAACTGCATTGGTATAACGATACTGATACACATATTGGGTAAACCAGCCTACCAGCTTGCCGGCAAACACCCACTGTCCAAACCAGTTAATAAAGCCAAAGCCTACAATGACATAAGCAACAGTCATAATCAGATTGTGAATAATCTTATTGCCTAAGCGATCCTGGAGTAGATAGATTGAGATGATAAACAGAGCGGCATATATGCACTGTACCACCACCATATTCATGGCCAGATAATGCGAAGCTGCTGAAGTCAGTGAAAGCACATAAGACAGGGGAAGCAGCAGTACTAATACAGCCAGCCAATCCCTTTGCTCTTCCAGCTTGAATTTCTTATAATAGGTTACGATTCCTAAAATCAATAGAATCGTACTGATGATCAAAGCCCAATACAGAGGCTTCTCAAAGTCGAGCATTTGACCATTAAAAAGCGCAGCCTGGAAGGGGGCCCAAGCTAAAAACAGAATCATGCCAACAATTAACACCCAAAACATAGCCGGCCTTTTATCGTCACGGGTCGACGTTTTGGCCTGTTTCCCGTATACTGGATTCGACAAGGTTTACAATCTCCTTTTCTTGTAGATACGTCAACATTTTAGCATACCCTTTTAAAAGGAACCAGTTTACTTTCGAAAAGAGTGACTGGTTTGAAAAATTAATTAAAAAGCCTGTTGGTTAAGCGTATCTCAAATTATTGTGCATAGGAATATGTGAGGATGATACCAAATACACCGCGATACGGCTTTAAGATTGATTCTAGATGATTTAAGTATAATTTAATGAACAATTTTCGGTATACTTTCGTGATAGTTAGTTGCTAAGCATATTGTTAGGATCTTGGAGGAATACGATGAAAAATGTATTGATTGTTGGATGTGGGTACTTGGGGTCACATATAGCTAATTATTTTGATCAGCAGGGATGGAATGTGAAAATAGCGGGCAAAAAATCTTTTTACGTGGAACATTTAGTTTCTACAATAAATTTTTACGAGATGGATATTACAAACTCTGATTTAATAAACTCTATTATTGAAGAAAATGACATGGTTATTTATGCTGCTGGTTCAATTAATGCTACAAATAAGTTTGAAGACATAGCGCAGGATGTGAGTGAAAATTATTTATCATTTATAAACCTTTTAAATGAATGTTCTAATAAAAAGATCAGTAAGTTTATTTTTTTATCCTCTGCCGGTACTGTATATGGGGATACAGATAAAATAGCAGAAGAAAATGATTGTTTGAATCCTATTAATATATACGGACTGCAGAAAGTTTACTGTGAGAACCTAATAAAAATTAAGCATTATGAATCTAATAACTTACCCTATGTGATTCTCAGAATATCTAATCCATATGGCGGAATTCAAAATCCACATAAAAATCAAGGTATTATTCCTGTCCTTATTGACAAGGCTTTGTATAAAGAGCCTTTTACTTTCTGGGGAAATGTAAATTCTCTAAGAGACTTTATTTATATTGATGATTTTCTTGCTGCAACTTACTTGTCAGCTACTACTCAAATAAATGAAGTCATTAATATAGCCAGTGGAACGTGTACATCTATTCAAAGAGTAATTGATATTGTTCAGCAGAGGGTAGGTGATGTAATTAAAATAGTTTATAAAAAATCCAATAATAAGGTTCTAATGAATAATCGTATTAATAATAGTAAGTTGATTCAATTGACGGGTTATTCTCCATTGACTTTAATTGAAGATGGAATATTTAAAATGATCAAAAAAAGCAATATATATGACAAAATGTAATTATGAAGTACGACATGAATTGAAAATAAATATTATTCTAACGCAGTAATCTGGGGAATATTTCATTGAAAATGTTTTTTTACACATCATGATTGACCGTCTGCTTCTTCAGGTATAAAGTTTTTCAGTTCAATTTATATAGTATAGGCTTGAGAACAAAGGGATCTTACTTGCTTCTATATTATTTTTAATGATACCATTAGGTTTAGTTTTTTTTGTTATTCGTGTATTTCTAGGATTTTTTTATAAGATCTACGTTTTTATTCCAAAATATTTTAGGAGGCCATGAGTAAACATTATGAAATATACAGGTGAAAGGTTTATTCCAAATAGTGATGGTGTAGAAATAGAAGCTGAGCATGTTCACCGGTATACAATAATTTCTGATTATTTGAAAGGCATGAATGTGTTAGATGCGGGATGTGGTACCGGTTACGGCTCTCTTCTTATTTCACAATTAGCTAACACAGTTGTTGGCATTGATATTTCAAGCGAATCTGTTGAATGGTGCAATGAACGCTATGCTACTCAGGAAAATTTGTCCTTTATACAGGCTTCACTGGAAAGTCTCCCATTTGAGGACGGGGAGTTTGATTGTATCGTAAGTTTAGAAGTGATTGAACATGTGGATAAAAATATACAGGAATCGTTTTTGAAAGAAGCTAAGAGAGTTCTTAATGAAAATGGTGTTTTAATTATTTCAACACCTAATAAATATATATATACCGATAAAAGTGGTTACCATAACCCCTATCATATTCATGAATTTTATCCGGAAGAGTTTAAAGCTTTTTTGTATCAGGAGTTTGGTGCTTTAAAAATATACAACCAATCATTGTATGCTGTATCTAGCATCTCTGATGAAAATCCAACGGACCATGAGGTTCGAATGTTGAAAAAAGCAGATCTTGATTCGACAGGGAAGTACATGGTAGCAATCTGCGCCAATAATGTTGAGTCACTATCTGTATTTAATTTGAACTCTGTTTATAAGTATGATAATCCTCTAGGTATAAATATCTCTTCATTATATACAGCCGTTGGAGAAGGATTATATTCTCAAGAGCATAAAAAAAGTGGGATTTTAATTGTGGATGAAACGAATCAGTTTTCTGTGACTTTTGATATTTCTGGCAACGAAGGAATAAAACAATTTAGATTTGATCCAATTGAAGATTGTTTCTGCATATGCAGCATTGAGGAAATATTGACGGATGGGCTGATTGAATCTTCTGTGCCTTTAAATGCCCTAGAATATCATAGACAAGGATTTCTGTTTATGAATATTGATCCTCAATTTGAATTAAGAGGAGTATTTGAACAAGCAACATACATTACTTTGAAAGGATATTTCAAGGTGTTAAGTCAAGTAGAAGTCAGCGAATTTGTTGATATTTTTTATAATAAAATGATGAACGCTATTAACGCTAGCAATAACACAGAAAGTTGAAATCCTATATATGTTTAACATAAAAGTGAAATTGTTAATAGATGTTTTATATGATATTGAGGTGCGACGTCCATTGGATATAAAGGGGCTCATGGCCTGATTTGTGTAAAATGAAGTTATCACATATCATTTATATTTGGGGAATCAGATCATGAATTTCACAACTTAGCATAACCAAAAGTAGAAAGCTAGAAGTCCTTTACAATAAGGATAGAGCGCCATTGTACAAGGCGAGGACAGCTCTGCCTATAGAGAACGCTTATGGGGTGGTAGCTATTGAACCCTATAGGCAAGTTCAAAACTGCGACCATTGATCGGGGGCAGTTATCGGGAATTGGAGTCTGTGCACGGATACAGGTATATTTTGAAGTGTCCTCAGCCTTTTAGTAACACGTATCATGAGAGAGACAACAATCTACTTTGGAAGACCTTACCCAAGGGAGATAAACATTCAAATTATAACAAAGATCAAAATGAATATTATGAAGAAAAGCGTTGGGAAATAATTTTAGTGGTGGTGTTTAGATGCAGGTAAGTGTAATCATAGCTGTATATAATAGGGCTTCTTTGCTTCCGGATCTATTAGAACAGTGGAGAAAGATAGATGAAGTTACGAAATATAAATATGAACTCATTTTCTCGGACGATGAATCGTCTGACAATTCAGTATCTATTTTAGAAAATTTCGAAGATTTACCTATAAAAGTGTTGTCTAATAAGCATGGTGGGGCTTCTAAAGCTAGAAACCATGCGTATCAGCATGCCACAGGAGAAATTGTTATTTTTACAGGCGATGACATATTTCCGACTTTAAATTTTGTGAATGAACATTATGAAACCTATTTAAAAAATGGAAGTATGTACGCTACATTGGGTTGCATTGATTGGCGAGAAGGTATTAGGATGAACCATCTAATGAAACATATTACAGATATTGGGTGTGAACAATTCGGATTTGTTGGTATGCGTCCATTTGAGATTGTTGATTTCCGGCACTTTTATACTTCTAATATTAGTGTAGCTCGTGAGCAATTGGAACAATTGGATTGTTTGTTTGATCCAGCATTTAAAAAATATGGTTTTGAAGATATTGATCTAGGATACAGGCTTCATAAAAGAGGGATTGAAATATTTTACAATCCTAATGCTTTAGCCTATCACGATCATGTATATGACAGTGTGGAAAAATTTTGCAAAAGACAGCAGTCGGCAGGAGAAGAATTAAATACATTTAAACAATTACATCCAGAATTAAATACCGAAGAAATCAAATTTAATATAAACGAGTTTCATGAGAAATATTATAATTATATGAATTCAAATAAAGTTATAGACTTTGTAGGAGATACAGGTAGATTACTTATATATCTAATGATGCAGTTTACCAAATTATTCGAATTGATTTTGCGAAAAAGACAATTTAATTTGTTAAAGAAGATTTGTTCAAAGTTTTATTCTATTATATTCAGTTATTATATGTATTTAGGGCTTGCATATGGATATAATAATTATGAATTTGGACCGAAATATAAAGCGCAGAGATTTACTTTTAGATATTTATTTTTTGGTAAAGCTCAAGTTTTCTACGATAAAAGTAATCATTTCTCCGAACTGAACGCTGTCACTTTTCATACTGTCGGAGAAAAAAATATAATTTTAAAATTGGATATACCTGAGGAGAATGTTGGTAGAATTCGGTTGGATCCTCTAGATAATATCTGCAAAACAAAAATCGACTATGCTATAGCTTATCTTAATAATGGAACAAAAGAAAAAATTTCGTTCAATTATACTAACGCTAATAATTACAAAAAAGGAATATATTACTTTCATAGGCAATTTGATCCTGTTATTATAAGTGATGTCCTTCCTGCTAATACAAAATCGGTAGAGATCAGTTATAAAATAAATTATCTACTCAGCAAACGTATTTTAAAAAGAGGGTATCATTTATTAGGCTTCACAAAAAAAATTGTAAAAAAGGTATATTCACTTCTGACGGAAGAGAAAAAAAATAAACTGGCAGATTCAGCAAATATAAATTCGGCTGAAATGAGGAGGAAAATATGGATCACTATTAAATGCTCTAAAGATCAAAACCTCTCTCATATGCTGAATGAATACAGGGAAGTTTGTTCTAATTTATTAGATGTTCATATCGATATTTTAAACTGCTTAGAAAATCAATATATAGAATTTGTTTACGATTTAATGGATACCTCCAATCGTATGGAAAAGAATCAATTTCTTAATGCAGTTTTTTGTTTATCACAATATAATTGTGATTTTGTGATAGTATCGGATAGTTTGGAATATTTTCCTGTTATGCACGGATTTTCTGTTCAAGACTCAATTTTATTATCTAGACATTTGACACCTTATGATGCTTTCAGTAAGAATAATGGGGGAGCTATAGGGAAGTTTATACGTCTTCCTGGGAGTAAACGCATCGAGAACGAAATCAATCTTACATTAGAAATTCCTAATTTAAAGATGTTGGATAACAACACCCTTTTTATTAATAAACCGCATGAATTATTTTGGAATAATCAATTAAAAGTACAGCAAAAAAGTAAAGAAAAACTAACTGTATTTGTATTCACGGTATTTATGGCAGTTGGCGGTGTAGAACGTAATACAATAGAAATTATGGAACGCTTAAAGGGCTCATACAATTTTGTCGTGATTACATTTGAAGCACATCGACCTGAGCAGGGAAGTTTATTTTATCAAATTGCTCAAATGGGGTTAGATTATTATGATTTTGCTGAGATGGCTACATTTGATAAATACAATTATTTGCTTGAAAATTTAAAATTGGTTTATGATCCTGATTTGGTCTGGATATGTAATAGCTCCCCTTGGACTATGGAAAATGCAAGCGAATTGAGAAAGATATTTTATAATATCCCTATAATAGTACAAGACGTATACGATTATGAATATGGTTGGATTGAGTATTATAATCGACCTGTAATTCATTCTTATGATCGATTTATTGCAATTAATAAGAGAATCGAAGAAAAATTTATCCATACGTACGGTATAAATGCTGAAGATATAGACTTAGTTTATTCTGCAACGGATACAGAGAAAATAACATTAACAACTGAAAGTTATTCGCGTGCAGATATACTCAATCAATTTGATTTGGATCCTCAAAGGATGTATTTTGCTTTTGTTGGTCGATTTACTGAGCAAAAGCAGCCATTAAAGTTACTGGAACTTGCTAAGTATATTGTTGATTCTCACCATAATATTGATTTTATAATGGTGGGTGATGGAGAATTATCTTCGAAAGTAGAAAAATTAATTGAAAGCTATAACCTGCAGAGTCGTATACATCGGATAAAGTATATTTCAAATGTATCTCAATTTATAAAAGCTATAGATGGGCTATTTATTGCATCCATTTATGAAGGGCTCCCCATTGTTACAATTGAAGCTATGTGTGTAGGAACACCTATTTTCTCAACAGATGTAGGAGATGTTTCGATATTTGTTGAAAAAAATAATATTGGAATTATTTCAAAGCAACATGATCTTAATACATTAAAACAGACATTTGACATTTTTTATTCTAATCTTCATTTATATAAACAAAATTCATTAGATTGCATCTCAGAAAATGTTGATTTTTTCTCATCGAAAAGAGCTGCAAGCTTGATGAATCAGTCATTTCAAAAAGCTATTGGGAAATATCATTCTGAGTCAGGGGAAGAAAAGGAGAGAGTTATGCTTTGAATATAATTCATGATCTGTGGAGAAATAGACATCTTCTTATGAATATGTCTAAAAGTGATTTTAAGAATAGATTTTCAGGTTCTTACTTCGGTGTGGTTTGGGCAATCATCCAACCGCTTATGACAATTTTGATTTTCTGGTTTGTTTTTCAAGTTGGTTTTCGTGCTCAACCTATCTCAAACGTTCCTTTTATACTCTGGTTATGTGCAGCAATGATTCCATGGAATTTTTTTTCTGATGCTATTATTAATTCAACGGGAGCTTTTACAAGTTATTCGTTTGTAGTTAAAAAATTGGTTTTTAAAATAGGTTTATTACCTTTAGTAAAAGTTACAGCTTCTTTTTTTCTGAATATTGCCTTTAATATTTTTTTGATTCTAATTTATAGTCTGTATGGAGATTTTCCAGGTATTCATTTGCTTAGTATTATATATTTCAATATTTGCTTATTTGCACTTATTACCGCGCTAGCTTATTTTCTTTCTACGCTCAATGTGTTTTTTAGAGATACCACACAAATCGTGGGTATATTACTCCAGTTTGGTATTTGGTTGACTCCAATCATGTGGGAGGAATCGGTAATTCCTGAAAATTTAAGATGGCTTATAAAGCTGAATCCTATTTACTATATTGTTAATGGATATAGAGACGCTTTAATTAATAAAATTTGGTTTTTTGAACACCCGACGCAAACTTTATATTTTTGGGGAGTGACTATGATTCTAGCAACGATTGCCCTTACGTTTTATAAGAAAATGAAATCTCATTTTGCTGATGTTTTATAGTTGGCTTATTGATAGTGACTTATTTAAGCTGAACAACAGAGATAGTTTTTGTGAAAACATGTAGGAGGTACAGACTTGGAAGAATGTTTAATTGATATAGTTGATCTGTCCAAAGTATATAAGCTTTATAATCAACCACTGGATCGTGTGAAAGAAGTGGTGAGTATTAGTAAGAGAAAATATCATAAAGATTTTCATGCAGTAGACAATATTTCATTCAATGTAAAACGTGGAGAAACAGTTGGTATCGTGGGTAAAAATGGGTCTGGTAAGTCTACACTGTTAAAAATGATAGCGGGAGTACTGGCTCCTACTTCTGGGAAAATTGAAGTGAATGGTAATGTTTCTGCATTGCTTGAACTAGGGGCAGGATTTAACGGTGATTTATCTGGAATCGAGAATATATATCTTAATGGTACATTGCTTGGTTATAGCAAAGAGTACGTGGACAGCAGTGTGGATTCGATTCTTGAGTTTGCAGACATAGGCGATTTTGTTTACCAGCCTGTCAAAACTTATTCTAGCGGTATGTTTGTACGTTTGGCCTTTGCAATTGCAATTAATATTAATCCTGAAATCTTAATCGTTGATGAGGCCTTAAGCGTAGGTGACATGCGATTCCAACAAAAATGTTACAGAAAAATACGTGAAGTAAAAAAGACAGGCACCGTTTTGTTTGTAAGTCATGATACGGGGATTTTGGCCAGTTTTTGCGACCGAATTATTTGGATGGACGAAGGTAAAATTTTTAAAGAAGGGCGGCCAGATAAAATACTCGACGAATACCAAGCATTTATGAGTTACGATATTAAGGAAATGCAGGCAGTAACCGTGTACAACAGTAATGAAGAGCAGACACCTGAAGTAATAAGCGCTTTATCTGGAGAAACAAGACCACAAACATTCGGTAATGGAGATGGGAACTTTGAAACTGTCCGGTTGATTAACGAGGAATCTGGAAAAGAATCAAGTATTGTTGCAGGGGGCGATAAAGTTTGTATTGATTTCACTATAAAAATGCATAAAGATGTTGATATGCCAATTTTCGGATTCACTCTTAAGGATGCTTTAGGAAATACTGTAATCGTTACAAATACACATTTTGAAAAAGTGAAATTAGAGCCTTTAAAAAAGAACCAAATTTATAGGTATCAATTTAAGTTAGAGTTTCCATACCTTCGTAACGGTAAGTATTCTCTTGACATTGCTCTGGCAACAGGTACGTACCAAGCACATGAGCAAATACAATGGATTAATGATGTTTTGATTATAGTGGTGAGAGACCCGAGACCGTATCAAGAAGGAAGAGGTTATTTAGTTCCTCCAGGGATAAAATTCGAAGAAGTTCAGTAGAGGAGAGTATATATGTTTTTTAAAAAAAAAGCTCCTATGAATCAAGATATCAAAGTTTCTGTGATTATACCTTTATATAACCATGAGAAATATATTGAAGAAGCGATAAGAAGTGTTCTCAATCAGACTTATACGAATATTGAGCTCATAGTAATTGATGACGGATCTAGTGATCGGTCACTCAGTATTGCAAGAAGTATTAATGATCCCCGTCTACAAGTTATTTCTCAAGAAAATAATGGAGCTCACAACACTATTAATCGTGGTTTAGATATGGCAACTGGAGATTATCTCACTATCCTTAATTCTGATGATATATATGAGAAAAATCGTTTAAATAAATGTGTGGATTATTTGAACTCACAGGCAAATATTCATTTGGTTTGCTCATATATTAAGATTATTGATGATGCCGGGAAAAAATTAGGTATTAAACAAGGGTGGAGAAATATGGAACCTTGGCCTGTGGCAAATAAAGAAAAATCTTTTGCTAATAGTAATAACTTTGTCAAAAATTTATTAATGTCTAATTTTATTTCTACGACAAGTAATATGGTTTTCACTAAAAAATTGTATCAAGACATTGGTGGAATGCGGAATTTACGATTTGCACATGATTGGGATTTTGCATTAAGAGCTGCCGAATATGGGGAATGTGCTCTTATCGAAGAACCATTAATGCACTATCGTATACATGGTACTAATACAATTCATACTAACAGAAAGCATATGCTGTTTGAGATATGTTGGATTTATGCAGCGCATCTTGATCGTTTCGAGGGTAATGTTATACTGATGGAAGACTCTTCTGGAATAGAGGAAATGGCTGAATCAATTAACCTACAAGGGAATGATCGGCTTCTTTGGTTGTTAAGATCATATATTAATTCAGCCCGAAAGTCAGGCATGCAAGAACCTGAGTTGAACTTTTTAGAAAATAAAATATTAAGGGAATCGTTATTCAAATATATTCAAGAATAAATTTTTTTGATTCATTTCAATTGGTACAGAAAGGTTAGGATGATGGAAAAGAAAAAAAATAATGGAAATAACATTAAAACATTATCAATTTGTATGTTCCATGTTATAAAAAAAACTTTAATAGCTAAACTTTGTATTGTAAGCATATTGCTTTTTTTAATAGGGTTGCTGTTTGCATATATAGGAGACACTAAATTTAGTGCTTTTGCGGGAACCTTACTTTGCATTTCTTTTCTGGGGCTTTATTACGGAATTATTTCCTGGACCTTAAATATTTGTGGGTTTTTCGATTTTTGGAGAAAAATTAGAAAGAAAGATATGTTGCTATCTTTTCTGGTGTTTTTTATCGTTGCTGTATTTGTATTTGCAGAAGTTAGTAGAGATAGATTTGTTTATTTCTGGGATTACGGTGGATACTGGGGTGTAACTATTGAGCAAAGCCGTAATTTTTTTATAATCCCTTTTCAGACACTACGCGACCTATATGTTAGTATCAATATTATGGAATACAATAACATTATTCCTTCTCTTTTAGCTCTCCCTATGAAAATTGTAGGAGAAAGCTTCGTTAGTTATGTCATGTTAGTTTTATTCCTTTTCATTTTTCCGATGTCTTTAGTTCTTTCTTTTTGTTTTTATAAGATTACAAAAAAGGCTGGTTGGAATAAGATCTCTGAACATACTACACTTTTAATATTATTTTCTTTTCCTTTTTTATTTATGCCACTATTTTTTGGATATTTAGATGCGACTTGCTTGTTAGCTACTTCTGTACTCTGGTTAGTTGCAATCGATTATGATTGGGGGAAAATGGATTATAGAAAATGTATAGTTATGTCACTTATGCTGATTTTAGTGGTTTTGCAAAGGCGCTATTTTGCTTTTTTCGCTGTAAGTTATATTCTTGCCTTAAGTGCATCCATCGTTTTAAAATTTTTATTTGAAAAAGAACAAAGGAAAAATCTAATTAAATACTTTATCCTTAATATGGCGTTTGTTGGAACATTAAGCTTGGGTATATTGTTGCTTCTTTTTCGAGGTTTTTTAGAGCAGAGTGTATTTAATGATTTTTCCAGGGCATATTCTGCATACAGTAATGGAAATAATTTGGACAAGTTTGGAGATGTTACAAAATCGTTTGGATTATACCTATATTCTTTTGTTATTTTAGGATTTTTAATAGGGATTATGAAAAAAGGAATACGTTCAATTTCATTATCCTTATTTTTATCTTTTATAATTACGCAAATTTTATTCTTTAGAATTCAAAGTATGGGCCCTCATCACAAATATTTATTATACACACAAATAAGCTTGTTAGTTTTAGTGGCTATTGCTGGGATATATAATTTTTTAATTCATGACACAGTTAAAAGAATCGGAGTAACCGTATTAGCTGTGCTATTCTTATTAAATTTTGCTTATACTTTTAGGTTGATCCCTTTGTCAAAAGTAGGAGGTATAATATACTCTGTAGAATCTTACCAGCCGAAGGTCAGAGCAGATATTCCTCAACTTCAATTATTAGCAAATAACTTAAATACTATGTCTCAACAGCATAATTCAAAAATATATGTGTTAGCAAGTTCAACTTATATTAATGACGATATTCTAAGGAAGCTATATCTTCCTGATGTTGTAAACTATATGCCTAATTTGGCTAGCTCATCAAATGTTGATTTGCGAGACGGTTTCCCGGTTGAATTTCTCAATGCTGATATTGTAGTAGTGGCAGACCCCATTCAATATCATTTAAGGGCAGAAGATCAGCAAGTAGTGGGGTTACTGGCAAAGGAAATAATGCAGGGACATATTATTAATAATAACTTTACTTTTTCAAAAGAGTATACTATAGAAAACGGAATAAAGCTTAGGGTTTATAAAAAAAGCAGTTCTTTTACGCAAAAACAAATTCAATATTTAAGAGGAGAATTTGATAAGATTTATCCTAATTTCCCTGAACTTTTTAAAAATCGAATTAAACAATCATAAAACAAAATTATTTAGGAGGTTATTATTAATGAAAGGTATAATTCTTGCAGGAGGTACAGGCTCTCGCCTCTACCCCTTAACCAAAGTAACAAATAAACATCTGCTGCCTGTGGGTAAATATCCAATGATTTTCCACTCCGTATCCAAGCTCAAGCAAGCTGACATACACGATATTCTTATCGTTACAGGTAAAGAGCATATGGGAGATGTTGTTAACCTTCTTGGCAGCGGTCGTGAGATGGACGTAACATTCACTTATAAAGTTCAGGATGAGGCAGGCGGGATCGCACAAGCTCTTGATCTGGCTGAACAATTTGTAGGTGATGATCAAATGGTTGTTATTTTAGGCGATAATGTGTTTGAAGATGATATTGCACCTTTCGTGGATAATTTTCGTAATCAAACCACGGGTGCAAAAATTCTTCTTCAACAGGTACAGGATCCACATCGTTTTGGAGTGGCCGAGCTTCAAGGGGAGCGTATTGTGTCAATTGAAGAAAAACCTAAAGAACCAAAAAGTGATTATGCTGTAACAGGCATTTATATGTTCGATCATAGTGTGTTTGAAATTGTAAAAACGCTCGAACCTTCAGCTCGGGGAGAACTTGAGATCACTGATGTTAACAATGCATATATTGCTAATGGAACATTGACGTATGATATTCTTCAAGGCTGGTGGACAGATGCAGGAACTCACCCATCTCTTGCGCGAGCTAATGAATTGGCTAAGGATATTGTGTTTGGTGAAGAGTTTGGAAAGCTAAAGATTTAAAATAAAGGGAGGATGCGAACGAAATGAAGGTAATCCCTTTGAAACTAGAAGGTGCAAAAATCATTGAACCCGTGGTTCATGGTGATCACCGTGGTTTTTTTATGGAAAGTTACAATGAACAGATCATGAAAGAAAACGGAATAGACCATGCTTTTATTCAGGATAACCAATCCTTGTCTGCAGAAGCCGGTGTGATTCGTGGCTTGCATTACCAACTCAATCCTAAAGCACAGACCAAACTCATTCGTGTACTTTCTGGGGCTATCTATGATGTGATTTTGGATTTTCGTAAAAGTTCTCCAACATTCGGTCAATGGGTCGGAGTCATTCTAAGCGAGCATAATAGACGTCAGCTACTGGTGCCTAAGGGTTTTGCTCATGGGTTCTGTACGCTTGTTCCTAATACGCAAGTGCTGTATAAGGTAGACGAGTATTATTCACCTGAAAATGATCGTGGAATTCTGTGGAATGATCCTGTACTAGGGATTGATTGGCCAACTTCTCATGCTATTCTTTCAGAGAAAGATCAGAAGCATCCGCTTCTGGCTGATGCAGAAATTAATTTTGATTAGACGAATAATAAGATTTAGGAGGTCTGTATGAAACTTCTTGTCACCGGCGGGGCCGGGTTTATTGGCAGTAACTTTGTATTGTACATGTTAAAGCAGCACCCAGATTACGAAATTGTGAATATAGATGCGCTTACGTATGCAGGTAACCTGGAAAACTTGAAATCCATCGAAACTCACCCCAAACATACCTTCGTGAAAGCAGATATTACCGACGCACAAGCGATTGACCAGTTGATGCAGCAGGGAATTGACGTGGTGGTGAATTTTGCAGCGGAGTCACATGTGGATCGGAGTATTTTGGAACCGGAAGTGTTTGTGAAAACAAACGTATTGGGTACGCAAGTGCTACTGGACGCAGCCAAGAAATATAACGTGACCAAGTTTGTACAGGTATCAACAGATGAGGTGTACGGTTCTCTGGGGGAAACAGGATTGTTTACGGAGGAAACTCCGTTGCAGCCTAATAGTCCTTATTCTGCTTCCAAGGCAGGTGGCGATCTGCTGGTTCGTGCATATCATGAAACCTTTGGTCTACCTGTGAATATCACTCGTTGTTCCAATAACTATGGTCCGTATCAGTTTCCGGAAAAACTGATTCCACTGATGATCTCGCGTGCGTTGAGTGACCAACAGTTACCAGTCTACGGGGATGGCTTGAACATCCGTGATTGGTTGTATGTAGAGGATCATTGCAGCGCAGTTGACCTGGTCATTCATCAGGGTAAACTGGGTGAAGTATACAATATCGGGGGAAATAACGAGCGGACAAATGTGCATATCGTCAAAACGGTATTGGAGGAGCTGGGCAAGCCAGAATCTCTGATTTCGTATGTGCAGGATCGTCCAGGTCATGACCGCCGTTATGGTATTGATCCAACGAAGACGATGAACGAGCTGGGCTGGAAGCCCAAACACTCTTTTGAAACCGGCATTAAAGAAACGATTCGCTGGTACTTGGATAACAAAGAATGGTGGACTCGCATCCAATCCGGCGAATATCAACAATATTATGCTAAGCAGTATGGTGCCCGCCTGGGGGATGCGTAAGATGAAGGTACTGGTTACTGGAGCATCCGGTCAACTTGGTAAAGACGTAGTAAAGGTTTTTCAGGAGCAAGGACATGATGTCCTTGGTTACGATCGGGAACAATTGGATATCACGGATTTGCAGCAGACCGTGAAGATTGTAGGACAATATCAACCTGACGCCGTAATCCACTGTGCAGCGTATACGGCTGTGGATGCAGCAGAGACTGATGTCGATGGGGCTTATCAAGTCAACGCGGCAGGTACACGTAATATGGCACTGGCTACGGAAAAGGTTGGAGCCAAGCTGGTTTATATCAGCACAGATTATGTTTTCGATGGAACGGCAAAAGAGCCATATCATGAGTACGATAATACCAATCCGCAGAGTATCTACGGAAAGTCCAAACGGGCAGGAGAGGTATTGACCCAAACACTTTCCTCCAGGTATTTTATTGTTCGTACATCTTGGGTATATGGATTGTACGGGAACAATTTTGTTAAAACGATGCTGAAGCTTGGTCAGGAGAAGCCGCTCCTGCAGGTGGTGAATGATCAGAAGGGTTCACCTACCTATACGGTGGATTTGGCACGTTTTTTGGCGGAATTGGTTCAAACGGAGAACTATGGCGTATACCATGCATCCAATAGTGGCTCCTGTACCTGGTATGAATTTACGCAAGCTATTTTACAGGATGCGGCGGAAATATTAGATGCCAAGATCACAGCGAAATTGGAGCCATGCAGCACAGAGCAATTCCCCAGACCAGCAGCGCGGCCACGTAATTCTGTTATGGAGCATATAGCGATCCGAACCAATGGATTGAATGATTTGCGAAACTGGCGTGAGGGATTGCGTGATTTTTTGCAGGAGTGTCTTAGTAAATCCGAGTAAATAAAACCTTATTATAAATATCAACAATCTCCCATCAGTTCATGATTGGGAGATTTTATTATATTAAAGCCTATGTTGATTAAGGACGTTGAGCATTATAATGTATAAGCAGATGGAACATATTGTCCCTCTATTACACATTTTAAAAGAAGGAGGTCATTACTCTGAACAGACCTAACATACAAATTTTATTGTCTACATATAATGGAGCAGCTTATTTAGATGAGCAAATAGAAAGTCTCATCAATCAAAAAGACGTAGAAATTCAGATTCTAATCCGTGATGATGGCTCGACAGATGATACGGTTGCCAAGTTGAGAGCACTGAAGCAACGTTATCCTCAACAGATTATTTTATGCCTCGAGAGCAATGTAGGGGTTATTAAAAGCTTTTTTGATTTGATTCAAAGATCGTCTGAGACATTCGACTATTATGCTTTTTGTGATCAGGATGATGTGTGGATGCCTAACAAACTTGCTCAGGCTGTGGCTCATCTCAGGGATCAGGATGGGAGCCGACCGCTGATGTACTGTTCTGCTACTCAAATGGTCTCTCAAACATTGGAACCACTTAAAGTATGGCCAGCTGACATCCCCCGACCTGTATCCTTCTATAATGCTCTGATTGAGAATGTATGTGTAGGTTGTACCATGGTGATCAATAAAGAAACACTTCAGCTCGTGAAAAAGAGAATCCCAGATTCTTTGGATAAACTTATTATGCATGACTGGTGGATTTACTTATGCACTTCCTCTTTTGGTAAGGTTGTTTTTGACCCCGAGCCGTACATTTGGTATCGACAGCATCAAAACAATGTGCTGGGAGGTTCTACGGATGGTTGGGTTAGCAAGTGGAGGAAAAGACTAAGTAGATTTGCAAAAGGAAAAAATCGCTATATTTTAAGCAAACAAGCCCAGCAATTTATTCAACTTTATGGACAAGACATGTCTCCTCAAATGTATAAAGATATGGATCAATTCCTGGCCAGCTACCAAAAGGGTGTATTTTCTCGTATGAAATATATTTGGCAGTCTCCATTTTATAGGCAGTCACGGTTGGACAACTGGATTTATAAGTTGGTTTTCATAATGAGGAAGTTATAGGGGGTTGGAAAGAAAAATATTGAAACTTTTTTCCATATATAAGCGTCAAATAGTCAAAGGTGCAAATGAATACTAGATAAAATACCATCGAATGCGTGTTCCTTTATGGAAAAATATAGTATAATTGAAACGTGCAACCGATAGAGCTGGCAAGGGCGGTCGGCTAACTCTCCCGAGGAGGGGGGTGAAGCCTGTGACAGTGTTTGAGGCGCTCAGTTTAATGCTGACGTTCGGGGCGTTAATCGTCACACTGTTAGAGTTTAACAAACGAAAATAGACCGCCCCCGCAAGGAAGGGTCTATTTTCGGCCTGATTGTTCCAAAACCGTCCGCTCTTGGAGCGTTGGTTGCGCAGGGGCTGGCTGGCACCAGCCCTTTTTCCATGTATATCTTACCACGATGAATTTTAGACCTCAACCGAGGATTTTACAAAAATCTAATAAACGACTTCCAATGAACAATATATAGATCGAAATGGTTTCGTTTGTCTATATTTGCACTTTGGAGCGACTGGAATCGAATTTTGTGAAATTCTACTAACTATGTAAGGCTACAAGTTATGTGCTTTTTTGCGCCCCGTGGTCTGCGCGGTATGCTATAATAGGCGATAGTAGAATAGATTACTGAATTTGTCAGGAGCGTTTTAAATATGGATGTAAGCATACTGGTCGTCAACTATAATACGTGTCGATTGACGCTGGATTGTTTGCAATCGGTGTATGCGTCAAAGTCGCAGTACCGATATGAAGTGATTGTGATTGATAATCACTCCAGTGACGGATCTGTTGAGGCTATTCGTGCTGCATACCCGGAGATTACGTTGATAGCCAATAAGAATAATACAGGTTTTGCCAAGGCGAACAACCAGGGGATGGAAGTAGCCAGCGGGCGTTATGTATTGTTGTTGAACTCCGATACGTTGGTGCAACCGGACACGCTGGATACAATGATTCAGTTTATGGATACGCATCCGGAGATGGGAGCATCGGGCTGTAAGGTCATCTTGCCAGATGGCTCGCTAGATAAGGCTTGTAAGCGAGGATTTCCAACGCCGTCAGCTTCTTTTTACTATGCTTTTGGCTGGTCGAAGCGTTACCCGGATAACCCGAAGTACAATCAATATCAGCTTGGGCATCTAAGCCCGGACGATGAGTATCCTGTAGATGTACTGGTAGGTGCTTTTATGCTGGTGCGCCGGGAGACGATTGACCAGGTTGGCGGCTTGGACGAAACCTTTTTTATGTATGGTGAGGATATTGACTGGTGTTACCGGATTAAGCAAGCCGGGTGGGGCATTTACTACTACCCGCGCACATATATTATTCATATCAAAGGGGGCAGCGCTCGCCGTCGTCCTTTGAAAATTATTTATGAGTTTCATAGAGCTATGTGGGTATTTCATCGTAAGCACTATAAACAGCAATACAGTTGGATCACCAATATGGCTGTATATGCAGGAATTACCGTGAAATTTGGAATGGCCTTTCTAAAAAATAAGTTGTCCGCACCGGTCAAGCCGGACGGCGGGGAACAATCTCGTACTGAGGTGAAAGCATGATACGCAGAAATCAGCGTTTTTTAACCCAATTATATATTGTGGCGGATTTCGCGGTCATTCAGTTTTCCTTTCTGATCGCTTGGTTTTTCAAATTTGAAAGTGAATGGATCACCTATAAAGAACCGCTTCCTATTCAAGTATATGGAGGCTGGAGCTTAATCTACGGCCTGATTGCCGTAGTGCTGGGGATGTTATTCTCGCTCTATTCGCCCAAACGCAAAAAACGGTTTGCAGACGACGTATTCCGAGTCACCCAGATTCATATCGTTGGCCTGTTCGTGCTGTTGAGTGTGATGTTCTTCGTGAAGCAAATCGACATCTCGCGGTCCTATCTGGCAATCTATATGGTTGGAAACGTGCTGCTTATTTTGTTTTACCGATTTTTTTTGAAGCAAGTTCTTAAAGCTCTCCGTCAAAAAGGGTACAACAAGCAATTCATGCTTATTCTCGGGGCGGGTACTCTAGGCCAACGATTTTATCATAATCTTGGACAGTATCCTGATCTGGGATACGAGGTCGTGGGTTTTCTGGATGATAAGCGGCATTGGAGTGAAGAGGAAGAAGCGCATTTCCGCCCGATTCTTGGAGGCTTAGATCAATTGGAGGCTACGTTGTCGCGTCTGATGATTGACGAGGTCATTCTGGCGCTGCCGCTGGATGCTCATGATAAGTACCCCAAGATTATCAACATGTGTGAAAAGGCTGGAGTGCGCACGCTTATAATCCCCGACTTTTTCGATTATTTGCCGGCTCGCCCGTATTTTGACAACTTTGCAGGTATGCCGATGATCAATGTACGGGATATTCCACTGGATGTGGCGGGGAATCGATTGTTTAAGCGTCTGTTCGATATTTTATTCTCTTTATTCGCGATTCTCCTGACCTCTCCGATCATGCTGGCAGTGGCGATTGGTGTGATGATTACATCCAGAGGGCCCATCATTTTTAAGCAGGAGCGGGTAGGCTTGAACCGTCGCACCTTCCGAATGTACAAATTTCGTTCGATGAAGGTGCTGCCCCCTGGAACTGAAGATACGGGCTGGACGACTGCTAATGACCCAAGACGCACACGTTTTGGTACTTTTATTCGTAAAACGAGCCTCGACGAGTTGCCGCAATTTTTCAACGTTCTGCTTGGTGATATGAGTGTCGTTGGTCCACGCCCAGAACGACCCTATTATGTGGATCAGTTCCGTGAGGCAATTCCAAAATACATGGTGAAGCATCATGTTCGTCCCGGAATCACAGGTTGGGCACAGAGCAATGGGTTGCGTGGAGATACATCTATTGAGGAACGGATTAAGCATGACATTTTCTATATTGAGAACTGGTCGCTCTTATTCGATATTAAAATTATTTTCCGTACGATTCGCAATGGTTTCAAGAACGCGTATTAATCCAGAGTCACCCTTCGGTTTAGCCGGAGGGTGTTTTTGCGTCTGGCAGTTGTTTTGAGTATGCGTATGTGGGGTATTGACCTGTACGAAAAGGATGTGACACCCTATGAAACGATTGATTGCTACGGTCATTCTTTTAATGTTAATCGGCACATTTTTACTGGCTTACAAAGGGCAATCTACAGAAGAACATACTGGCTTTACCACGCACCGCGTGATTTCGCATGCCATGGGAGCCGTTGATGGTTTGGCCTATACTAATGCGCGTGAAGCGTTTGTGGAAAATTATAAAAAAGGCAGCCGCGTATTCGAGGTCGACCTGATGTTTACTTCGGATGGACAATTGGTGGCGCGCCATGAATGGACAGAATCTTTTACAGAGCAAATGCAACAGGAACACGCAGTTGCTACAGAACAGGGCGGAAAACCTTGGAGCTATCATCAATTTAAGAACACACCTATACACGGTTCCTATACCCCAGTAGATTGGAAGGATGTATTGGATTTATTGGAAACATACCCGGATGCTTATATTGTGACCGATACGAAAGAACAGGACCCTGCCCAAATCAAACAGTTGTTTGCACAACTGACCCGTCAGGCACAGGAGAAAAACCCCGAGCTTTTGTCCCGTATTGTTCCTCAAATTTACAATGAAGAAATGCTGCAAACGTTGCGGAGTATTTATCCCTATCCATCCGTTATTTATACGCTCTATGCCACAGAGGATAAAGATGACCAGATCGTTCGATTTGTACAACAAAATGATATAACGGCAGTAACTTTACCAGAGAATCGGGTGAGTGGTGCTTTAGTGGAAAGTTTGCGCCAGGCAGGAGCAGTGTGCTACGTAAATACCATTAATGAGTTGAAGGATGCGGCTGAGTATGAACAGATGGGTGTGCGAGGTTTCTATACAGATATTTTAACGGAAAAAGAACTTAGTAAACGCAGTTGGTTGTATGCGCTACGACCATGAGCTGTCTGAATGGGGTGTTCCCATTTGATACGAACATTGACACCTTTTAAGCACTATCATAGACTTAGCATAGAACGCTTTTGGATATTGGAATTCGGCTCGTCTGGATCATGACAAAAGCAATGAATGCTGGAGGAATGTGTGTTGGCAGATTCAATTCAATCATGGAGGCATGTGTTTAAGCTTGATCCTGACAAGGAACTGGATGATGAGGCGCTTGACGCCGTGTGTATGTCTGGTACGGATGCGATTATGGTAGGAGGTTCCTCAGGTATTACCTATGAAAATACGGTGGATTTGCTGTCGCGAGTTCGGCGTTATGAGGTGCCGTGTGTGCTTGAGGTGTCCGATCTGGAGGCTGTAGTGCCGGGGTTTGATCTATATATGATTCCCATGGTACTAAATACCACTGACAGTAATTGGATTCTAGGGCAACACCAACGAGCGATTGAGCAGCTTGGTTATATGATCCCTTGGGATTTGCTTGTAACGGAAGGATATATTGTTTTGAACGGTGATTCCACAGTCGCTAAGCTTACCGGAGCAGATACTTCGCTGGATGCTTCATCTGCCGCCTCATATGCACAGATTGCTGACAAGCTCATGCATCTGCCGATTGTATATGTGGAATACAGCGGTGCTTTTGGGGATATGGAGCTGGTGCAAAAAATACATCGCAGTACGGAGCGCTCTCGTGTCCTATACGGGGGAGGAATCGTGGATAAATCTACCGCGTTACAAGCGGCTGCCGTTTGTGACACCATTGTAGTAGGAAACATCATTTATCGTGACTTGGCGAAAGCGCTGGAGACGGTAGCTGTGAAATTGGAAGTATAGAACGTGAATTTATGGAAGCTCAGGGAAAGGAGCATGCACGCATGCAATCAATAGATATACACGAGGCGGTAGCTCGCCTTAATCCGCCTCAGCGTCAGGCTGTGGAGGCGGTAGATGGTCCACTGCTGATTATGGCTGGCGCAGGCAGTGGTAAGACGCGGGTGCTTACACATCGAATAGCTTACCTCATTGCGACCCGCAAGACGGCTCCATGGGGCATTTTGGCGATTACCTTTACGAACAAGGCCGCGCGTGAGATGCAGGATCGCGTATCCAAGCTGATTGGCCCACAGGGAAGAGATGTGTGGGTATCCACCTTCCACTCGATGTGTGTGCGTATTTTACGTCGGGATATCGAGCGGATTGGATTCACCTCGAATTTCAGCATTTTGGATTCTACGGATCAATTGTCTGTCATTCGGAGCTGCATGAAGGATCTGAATATAGACACCAAAAAGTTTGAACCCAAAGCGGTTCAGTCTATGATGAGTACGGCTAAAAATGAACTGGTCACTCCCGAAATGTATGAACGCAAGATTGGCGACTATTTTGAGGGGATTGTGGCGAAGGTATATACCAAGTACCAACAACGACTCAAAAATAACAACTCTCTTGATTTTGATGATTTGATCATGGCAACGATTCAGCTCTTTAAAGAAGTACCTGAGGTACTGGATTTCTATCAGAAAAAATTTCAATACATTCATGTTGATGAATATCAGGATACGAACCGTGCGCAGTACATGCTGTGCAAAATGCTGGCCGACAAGCATCACCGGATTTGCGTAGTAGGTGACAGTGACCAATCCATCTATCGGTGGCGGGGTGCGGATATTAGCAACATTTTGAATTTTGAAGAGGACTACCCGGAAGCGCGCACCATTTTGCTGGAGCAGAACTACCGGTCCACCTCAAATATTCTCAATGCTGCCAACGAAGTTATTGGTCAAAATACAGGCCGTAAGCCGAAAAAACTATGGACTGACAAAGAAGGCGGAGCCAAGATTAAAGTTTATCGTGCTGACTCTGAGCATGATGAGGGCTACTTTATCGCTTCCGAAATTCATAAGAATATTAACGCGGGCAAAACCTATAGCCATCATGCCATTTTGTATCGTACGAATGCTCAATCTCGGGTTGTCGAGGAAATTTTGATTAAATCGGATATTCCTTACCAGATCGTTGGCGGTATCAAGTTCTATGATCGTAAAGAAATTAAGGATTTGCTGGCGTATCTTCGCCTGCTCTCCAATCCTGACGACGACATCAGCTTGATCCGAATCATTAATGTGCCAAAACGAAGCATCGGAGACACAACCGTCGGCAAATTGCAGGCAGCTGCAGCGGAACGTGGAGTTTCGATTTTCCGTGTCCTTCAAGTTGTAGACGATTTGGGCTTTGCAGGACGTACGCGCAATGCGTTGGTAGAGTTTTACGATATGATCGAAGGTTTAAGTCGGATGGTAGACTACCTGTCGGTTACCGAGTTAACAGAAAAAATGCTGGAAACCACCCAATATCGATTGGAGCTGCAAAACGAGAATACACTCGAGTCACGCTCGCGTTTGGAGAATATTGATGAGTTCCTGTCGGTAACCATGGAATTTGAAAAAGGCGCGGAAGACAAGTCACTCGTCTCCTTCCTGACCGACCTTGCGTTGATTGCCGATATTGATTCCATGAATGACGATGAAGAAGAGCAAAGCGATGCGGTTGTATTGATGACCATGCATAGCGCCAAAGGATTGGAGTTTCCCATCGTATTTATTGTCGGTATGGAGGAGGGAGTATTCCCTCATAGTCGTGCCTTTCTGGATAACGAAGAGCTGGAGGAAGAGCGCAGATTGGCGTATGTCGGGATCACCCGTGCAGAGGAGCAACTGTTCCTTACATGCGCACAGATGCGCACTCTGTTTGGCCGCACCACAGCTAACCCGCCTTCCCGCTTTCTCGAAGAGATTCCGGACGAGTTAAAAGAGGATACGATCATCAAACGTGACCGCTACCGTCGTTCAGGCAATGTAGGCGGATCTTATGGTGGGCGCGGACTGAATAAAGGTAGTGGCAGCAACTTTGGTGGAGAACGCTCGTTTGATACGATGAGCCGTAGTGGTTCGTCCGCTTCCGCGTCACCCCGCGTAACAGTAACGACATCTTCATCCACGAAACCCACTCCGGCTGCTTCGGCAGGAGGTCCCTCCATTTTTGCTGCTGGAGACAAGGTACAGCATGGTAAATGGGGGATTGGAACTATTGTAGCTGTAAAAGGGACGGGCAATGATATGGAGCTTCAAATTGCTTTCCCGGCTCCAGTAGGGGTTAAACGACTGTTAGCTGGCTTTGCACCGATTACAAAAGTAGAATAAATCTCAAACATCATTAAATCTCGAACCTCATGAGTGGCAGCTTGGCTTAGGACCTCTGCCCTGATGAAGTTCCCGGAGGGATACGCCTGCATGAACCCAATGCACAGGATGGAGCAGCTTGTTGCTGAACTGAACACATATAACTATCATTACTACACACTGGATGAACCCAAGATCAGCGACAAAGAATATGATGTGCTTTATGACGAGCTGGTAGCGCTTGAACAGACGAGCGGCCTTGTGCTGCCGGATTCGCCGACACAGCGTGTGGGCGGGGAGTTACTCAAAGGGTTCACACCGCATCGCCACCTTGCCCCATTATGGAGCCTTGATAAAGCTCAGAATATGGAACAGCTGCGTGCATGGAACGCGCGTGTCGTGAAGCTGGTCAATGATTACAATACCAAGAACCCGGAGCAACCTTTGCCATCTCCAGGCTATGCGATAGAACTTAAATTTGATGGATTGACGCTGAACCTGACTTATACAGATGGACAGCTGGTACAGGCTTCTACCCGCGGTAATGGCGTGGTGGGTGAAGGAATACTGGCGCAGGTGAAGACGATTAAATCCGTGCCACTTACAATTCCTTTTCAAAATGGAACTATTGAAGTGCAGGGAGAAGGGATAATGAATCTATCTGTACTGTCCAAATATAATGAGACTGCCGTGGACCCTCTTAAAAATGCGCGCAACGCCGCAGCTGGCGCTTTGCGTAACTTGAATCCCAAAGTGACAGCAGAACGGCGATTGAATGCATTTTTCTACAATGTGGGATATGCGGACCGTATCCAGTTTAGCAGCCACCAGGAAATGATGACTTTCCTGCGTGAAAATCATTTTAAGGTAAACCCATACCTGACTTACTTTGATAATTTTGATGATGTAATGGAGCAACTGACTGAGATTGAAGAATCCCGTGCTGGATTGGATTATCTCATTGATGGGGCAGTATTGAAAATTACAGATATGCGTACGCGTGAGGCTCTCGGGTACACCGATAAATTCCCGCGCTGGGCAGTGGCATATAAGTTTGAAGCAGAGGAAACGACTACGGTTCTTAACTCGGTCGAGTGGAATGTAGGACGAACCGGTAAGATCACCCCACTGGCAAGGGTAGAACCCGTAGAGCTGGCGGGAGTCACTGTACAAAATTGTACACTTAACAATGCTGGTGACATCGAGCGCAAAAACCTGAAGTTTGCTTTGGGAGCACGTGTTTTTATCCGGCGCTCAAATGATGTCATTCCGGAGATATTGGGGAAGGTAACATCTGAGAACGACGGGGAGGAAATTGTTGTACCCGATCATTGTCCAGCCTGCGGGTTTCCGTTGCAACAGCGAGGCGCCCATTTGTTTTGCGACAATAAGCTGGGTTGTAAACCGCAAATTGTGGCCCGCATTTCCCATTTTGCTTCACGTGATGCTATGGATATTGAAACGTTCAGCGACAAAACGGCCATCCAGTTACATGACGAACTTGATGTGCGCGAGCCTGCGGATCTGTATACACTCCAATTTGATGATCTTGTAAAGCTGGAACGGTTTGGTGAGAAAAAGGCTAGTAACCTCTTGGCGGCACTTGAAAAGAGCAAAGAGAGAGATTTGGCTTCTTTCCTTTATGCTCTAGGCATACCGAATACCGGTAAAGCGACGACACGCATGTTGGCTGAACACTACCGTGATTTGCACAAGACGATGTCCGCTACGGTGGAAGAACTGATAGAACTGCCGGATGTGGGCGGGATTGTAGCGGAAAGTATTGTTGCTTTCTTTGCTGATCCATTTACTCAGGCGGGGATTGAAAAGATGCTGTCTCTAGGAGTGAAAGCTCAGGCCCCCGAAGCTCCACGGGAGAAGAAGACAGACAGCTATTTCAGTGGCAAAACTGTCGTGCTTACAGGTACCTTGCATCAGCTTACGCGTGACGAAGCTGCATCCAAGTTGGAGGCGCTGGGAGCCAAAGTGGCTGGGTCTGTATCGAAAAAGACGGATCTAGTGATAGCTGGTGAAAAGGCTGGGAGTAAGCTGGCTAAGGCCCAACAGCTCGGAATTGACACCATAGAAGATGAGGATGAATTCATCAGACTGCTGGAACAAGAATAAATAGTTTTGCAATGAGTGCAGTCATTTCGCTCTGGGGCGGGGTGGCTGCCTTATTATCTGTTGTGTAGTAGGAAGTAAAATAGATATAAATAAATGCTTGCTAAATAACTTTAGGCATGATATATTATTAGACGTTGCTTTGAGAATAACATTTCTTGAAGTGAGGTTGCTGAAAAGATAATCAAAAAAAGATTTGACAACAAAGCAACTAACATGATATGATCTAATTCCTGGCTCGTTGAGTGAAACGAGAGCAGACAAGTTCTTTGAAAACTGAACAAATGGATGATGAAATAAAGATTTTTTCTTTTATAAAGAAGAATCGCTAGCATTAAAAATGAGCTTATCGCTCTTTCTATAAACCAGCTTCGGTTGGTCTTTAATGGAGAGTTTGATCCTGGCTCAGGACGAACGCTGGCGGCGTGCCTAATACATGCAAGTCGAGCGGGGTTG
>NZ_JCBAIQ010000021.1:0-113015 GCF_059772165.1 Paenibacillus sp. TY11
GTTTGGTGGCGATAGCGGAGGGGTTCCACACGTACCCATCCCGAACACGACCGTTAAGCCCTCCAGCGCCGATGGTACTTGGACCGCAGGGTCCTGGGAGAGTAGGACGCCGCCAAGCACGATAAAAGAGCACAGCCTTAACGGGCTGTGCTCTTTTTCCTATAACCAATCATCGATCATTTATCATTCACATGAAAGATTATCATCATGGACTCGGTCAAAAGCTTTACGGTATCCTGGTTGTGCTTTGTATAGTGCTGACTAGTTAGCTTTTTTAACTGAGGTACAGTATTAACTGGGGGAAGTTAATCTATTTCAACCTGTTCTGTCTGGAGGACACTTAAGGCTTGAAGTTTACGGGTAATTTCCTTTTGCCACTTTGTATCTCCGACTTGTACGGCAAGATTGAGAAGATCCAAATAATCATCAATATGCAGGGAGGTTTTACTAAAAGCTTCTTTCACTGCGGTCCTGCCTCCTTTAAAGTCTATGTGTATTTATCATATAATAATGATAATCATTATCAAACAATGATCTTATTCATATTATGCCTGTGTTCGAGATAAATTGCAAGTTATGATATGAATGAATTTTGAAGCACGCAAATGAGGGCTTGAAAAAACAAACCCTTCTCCTTAAGTTCACACATTGTTCACGTCTTTTCTATGGAACATAATGAAAAGAACAAGCGGGCATTGAGTGTCCACCAATTAGGAGGGCAAATTGCGCAATGCTTCAACAAGAGGAGGAAAAAGATCATGAGCAAAACAAAAATGAAAGCGTTTTCCGTTGTGGTGGCGAGCGCCTTGGCATTGACGCTGACAGCTTGTAATAACGGACAAAGCGCAAGTCCGGGAAATTCAGGAGAACAGGGCGGAGGCACCGAAACGAAAGATGTAACGATTACCTTCCAGAACATTAATCCTGATCCGAGCACCCCTTCGTACAAAATGATTAAGCAAATTGTAAGTCAATACGAACAGGATCATCCTCATGTCAAAATTGAATTGGATTCGCTAAATACAGATCAACAAAAGCTCAAGCTGAAAACACAAGCAGCAGCGAAGGAAGTACCGGATATCACAATTGTAAACCCAGCTGCACAGATGAAGCCATTCGTAGATGCCGGGCTACTGGCCCCATTAAACGATGTGGCTGATAAAGAGGGATTAAAGGATACGTTTCAGGATGGACTCCTTAATTACTATAGCTTCGACGATAAGCTTTATGCTTTTCCGGACGGTAACAATATAGAAGTGGTGTTTTATAATAAAGAACTGTTCGAGCAGTCGGGAATCAAGAAGTTGCCGACCAGCTTTGATGAGCTGATTACGACGGTCAAGACGCTGAAGGCGAAGGGAATTACTCCGATTGCGATTGGGGAAAAGGATTCATGGACCGGTTCTCTCCTTTTTATGAACATTTTGTTGCGTACGAATGAAGGGCCGAATTTTCTCAATGATGTGCTGGAGGGCAAAAAGACGTTTAACGATCCCGCTTTTGTGGAAGCTGTGGAAGCATTTCAGGAATTGGTGCAGGCAGGGGCTTTCCCGGATGGAGCCACATCAATTGACTATAATGCAGGCGGTAATATTTTTAAAACAGGAAAAGCTGCGATGTATATCATGGGTACATGGGAGACGGGGTCTATTGATGCTTCTCCGGTAGCGGGGAAGGTAGGAGCGTTTCAATTCCCTACGGTGAATGGCAAAGGCAATGTGAATGAGTATGTAATTGCGCCGGGCAGCGCATTTGCGGTATCTGCGAACAGTGAACATTTACAGGAGACGAAGGATTTCCTGCACTATTTTATTACAGAGATGCCCAAGATTCAGTTTGATCTGAAAAATGCGATTGGCAGCGGTCAGAAAATGAAAGGCGATCTGAAGGAAGCGGGCTATTCCGAGTTAGCGATTAGTCTCAATGAGCTGTTCAAAAATGTAAAAGGGGGCGACCTCGCTTTTGATAATACGATGAATCCGGCTATTGCGCAGGCGCATCTGAGTAGCATTCAAAACCTATTCGTGCAAAAAGAAGACTCTGCACAAGTTGCCAAGGAACATCAGAACGCTTTTGAAGCGAACAAATAAGTGAGGATTTTGCAAAAATCCAATAAGCGACTTCCAATGAACAATATATAGATCGAAATGGCCTAGTTCGTCTAGATATTGCACTTTGGAGCGACTGGAATCGAATTTTGCAAAATCCTGAAGTAGCAGGTACTAAGGGAGGGAGCGGCTTGTTCCTTCCCTGATTGGGAATCAAATAGGGGTGTGCATCCTCAGAAGATGTTCAGAATCAACACAAAGGAGATTAGAGCATGAATGTACTGAAGGTGCCGGCACGCACCATTGCCGTTTTCGTGCTACCCTGCCTGTTGCTGTATACCTGTATGGTATTTGTTCCGATCCTGGTGTCGGTGTATTGCGGTTTGCTGGATTGGAACGGGATCGCAGAGGCAAAGTTTGTGGGGCTGGCTAATTTTGAGCGGATTTTTACAGCCGATCCAGTGTTCTGGCCGTCCGTGAAGCGGACCATGCTGTTTGCTGTGTTTTCCATGCTGGAAATTCCGCTCTGCCTGCTGCTGGCTATTTTACTCAATCGCTATGTGCGTAAGGCAAATACGCTGGTTACGATGTATTTTCTGCCGGTCATTCTGTCAGTGGTCATTATCGGGCAGCTGTGGAAGACAATCTATAATCCTGCCTCGATGGGTGGGATGCTGAACGGTATTTTGATGGCAGTTGGGCTGGAAAGCTGGACACGCTCATGGCTGACGGAACCGCAGATAGCGATGTACGCTCTCTATTTTGTATCATTGTGGCAGTATTTTGGCTATCATTTGCTTATCCAGTTTACCGGGGTGCAAAATATACCGAATGAACTGTACGAAGCAGCCAAAATTGATGGAGCTGAAGGGTTCAAAGCAGACCGTTACATTACGCTGCCGCTCATTGTGCCTATTTTCAAAATATCAATTGTATTAGCCTTTATCGGCTCCCTACAATCGTTTGATTTGATCTGGGTGATGACGGGTGGAGGGCCGGCCCATGCGACAGATACAGTATCCACGTATATGTACAATATGTCCTTTTTATCTATGAAGTATGGGTATGGCAGCGCATTGGCTTCGTTTCTGGTGGTTATCTGCTTGTCATTTACAGTTGTGATAAATTTTGTTTTCAAACGAATCGAAAATAGGGTAAGCTAAAGGAGATGGAATTGTTGAACGCCTTGAAAAAAACGGGGGTCTTTTCCTTATTGGCAATCTTAATTGTCACGCAGCTGTATCCACTCTTTTGGCTGCTGACCTATTCGTTGAAGACGAATGAAGAGATATTGAGCTCAAGCTTCTTTGCACTCCCTCAAGTGCCCCAGTGGCACAACTATCAGGAAGCCTATGAATCAGGGAGCTACTTGCGTTATTTAGGAAACAGTGTGTTGGTGACCGGGGTTACGATGATTTTCGTCATTTTATTAAGCTCGATGACTGCTTATGCGATTACACGTTTTCGCTGGCGCTTCGGGGCTGTTGTGCTGACCTTGTTTCTGATCGGGATGATGATCCCGATGCAAGCTACACTGCTGCCGCTGATGGTGATGTTTAAAAACGTCCATATTCTGAATACGTATTTCTCACTGATTTTACCCTATATTGCTTTTCAGACACCGATTGCGGTCTTCATCCTATCCGGCTTTATGCGGTCCATTCCCCACGAAATTGAAGAATCCGCTTACATTGACGGAGCAAGCATTTATCGTATCTTCCGCAGTGTAATCTTACCCATCTCGATTCCACCTATCATGACGGTGTGTATTTTAACTTTCATTAACATCTGGAATGAATACATTATGGCTGCCACCTTTATCTCGTCCGAGAAGCTCAAAACTCTCCCTTTCGGCGTATATACGTTCGTCAGCCAGTATTCTGTGAACTACGGTAATATTGGTGCTTTTCTAGTCATGGGAGCCTTACCGGTCATTATTATTTATTTTGTCCTGTCCGAAAAGATCACCAAGGGCATGGTTGCGGGAGCGGTTAAAGGATAGGCGGCTAATGCGAAAGGAGCGCACGGAGGTATGATGCGCCGTTTTCAATCCATTCAATACCGCTTGTTTGTTCTGTTCCTATTGAGCATGTCCGGCATTGTGCTGGCGGTCAGTCTATTATTTTACAACCGTACTACGGTGCAGTTCCACGATAAGGTCAGCGAGCTGGCGCGTAAAAATGTATCCCAGACGGCAGGACTGTTCGAATTGCTGCTTGGCAGCTATAACAGTCTCTCCAAATCGATCAGCAACAATATGGATTTGGTTCGTCTGCTGACGACGGATAGCAGTAATCTGCCTGCTGTCAATTACATCAACGAACGTACGATTACGAATATTCTGGGAGCTATCTATTATTCGCGGGAGGATCTGATCGGCATTCATGTCATCACAGACACAGGCAAGGTATACAACTATGGCAATTATATGAATGTCATTGATACTCATTACGAACATACGGAATGGTATAAGGAAATTCGAAAGTCGGCGGGCAAAATTGCATGGCTGGGCGTTTATCCTCATTCTGTCATTGATCAGGTGGAAACCAGACCTGTGTTTGCATTCGGACGACAGCTCTATGATCTGGATGAACACAAACCGATTGGTATTGTACTGTTTGAGGCTGAACCGCATTCTGTTCTGTCCGCTCTCCACAATTTGCGGCTGGGCACTAATAGTCAGGTATATCTGTTGGGCCATGAAAATCGAATTGTATCGGCTACTTCCTCTTATCCGCCACCAGATTTGCGATACTTAGAACAACAGGTACCGGAGGAGGATGTAATTGTAAATCGGAATAATGAGAAAGTTGTAATCGCTTCCAGGTTGCCGTTTGCCGATTGGTCGGTGATTAGTGTGACACCCAGTGAGGATCTGAATGTCGAGCTGGTGCAAAATCAAAGGTACTTATTTATCGTGGTACCTATACTCATTATTGTGTCGGCGTTAATTGCGTCCATCGTCTCCAGGGGCATTTCCCTTCCGCTTAAGCGAGTCATTCGGGAAATGAAGCGTGTAGAGACAGGAAATTTCCGCCACACGGTAAACATCGAATCCTATGAAGAAATCAACCAGCTGGCTACCTCTTTCAACCATATGGTAAGGCGGATTGCAGAACTGATCGAGCTGGTACGTATATCATCGGTCAGTGAAAAAAATGCGGAGCTGCACGCGCTACAGACGCAGGTCAATCCCCATTTTCTTTACAATACGCTGGATATGATCTATTGGATGCTGGATGAAAAGGGACAGGATCAGCTCGGAGAGGTCGTTCTCTCCTTATCTCATATGTTTCGTTACAGCAGCCATTGGAAAGAGGGGGCCGATGTAAGCCTTCGTGAAGAAGTGGAGCAGGTCGGCCACTATCTCACCATTATCCAAGCCCGGCTGGAGGGCAGGGTATCTGTAGACATCAGCATTGAAGAACGATGGCTGGATATCCGTTTGCCGAAAATGACTTTACAGCCATTGATTGAAAATGCGGTGAAGCACGGACTGGAGCCTCTTCATGCGGATACAGGTGGCAAGCTGCTCGTCAGAGCGGAGGAATATGGCGGTGTATTAAGCCTGCACATCATCGACAACGGTGCAGGGATGGAGTACGAACGATGGGAGGTGGTCCAGGTCGCTTTGGCAGAACCCGGCAAACAGGCGGGCAGCGGGCAGGCGGGAGGCATCGGCCTGCAAAACCTAAATTTACGGCTACGGCACATGTTCGGAGAAGAGTACGGCCTACGGATCTCCAGTGCACCTGGGGCCGGAACGACAGCCACAGTAAGTGTGCCTCTGCCACAGAAGGAGGAGAAACATGAATATTCTGATAGCTGACGATGAAAGTATGATTCGGCAGGGGATTCGGCGTACTATTGGCCAAGCTCTACCAACCTGCGGCATTCATCTCGCTGCTTCCACCGAGGAAGCAGCAGGCATTCTGGCGGAGCATCCTGTAGATATTGTATTGACTGATATCCTGATGCCCGGTATGGATGGTCTGGAATTCATGCGTATTTCCAAGCGAAAGCATCCTCATCTGCAGTGGGTTGTCATTTCGGCCCATTCTGACTTCCAATATGCGCAAAGAGCAGTAAAGCTGGGTGCCAAAGACTACCTGTTAAAGCCGATTGGTAAAAAGAAGCTGCTTGAATGCATTAAAGTGTTGGCAGCCGAAGCGCTTGTGGCCTCACAGCAGGCGAACGAGGGCAGGCTTCTCAAATCCAATATGGTCTATTTGCGTGAAGCCGTTTTCCAACGTTATGCACTTGGACTGGATACGGGAAAGCTGGATATACAGCCTTTCATCGAAAATTATCCGGAATTCCATCTCTTCATGGTTCGCATGGAACCTGATCGCAAGCAGACGCATCTGGAACATTTTATGATTGAAAATGTACTGTCCGAGCTCATTGAGGCAGGAGGCAGCGGCTTTGTCGTCAGTCTAGACCGCCATAGTCTGTTGGGTATTGCAAGGCTAAGGGATGAAGCAGAGGCCGCACGGCTAGAGACGTTGCTCGAATCCCATTTGAAGCGTTATGTGAAGGTGCCCCTGCAAATTACGCGTTCGGGTGTTCACCACAATTTTGCATCCATACCTGAAGAGGTGGCGCGACTAAGACGGACGCCAGAGGAGATTGCAGCCGCAGCAGCGGATACAGGAGAATGTCTCCGCAAAGGTATGCATACGGTAGATGTGGCGTTGCAATACATTCGGGCTCACTTTACAGAGGAGCTGTCGCTGGAGAAGGTAGCTTCAATCGTATTTTTGAATCCGGTGTATTTTAGCCAGTTATTCAAGCAAAAGACGGGACAAGGCTACAAGGATTACGTCATTTCCTTGCGTATGGAGGAGGCGAAGCGGCTGCTCAGTGATCCTCATCTGCGGCTGGCTGATATTTCCGAGCGGATCGGCTATCAGGATATGCGGCATTTTACACAGGTGTTTCGACGAAAATGTGGAATGACTCCGACCGAGTATCGGCATCAGGGAGTCAAGTAGGCGGAATCAATGACGGAATGAAGGAGTCCATCCAGCATCAGGCTGTTTCATGAGTAGAGCGGTAGAGCATCTACTCGGGAACAGTCTTTTTCGTGTCTCCAGCTTGTAGCTGTTCAACCAATTTGCGAGCTGCATTGGATAAATAACGATCCTTGCGCCATACGACGGCAGGCCGTGTGAAGGGGAACGGCTCCTTAATGGAAAGTGTGCGAAATCTGTCCCCGTATTCTTGTCCCAAGCCAGCGTCTGGCATGATGGTAATTCCCATGCCTGTGGATACGAGCGAGAGAATGGTCGATATTTCAGGACAGTCCAGTACGACGTGCGGAATAAGATGATGTTCCTGAAATTTGCGGATGACGGTTTCGTATAGCCCATGTCCTTCTGTTCGGCGTCCCAACAAGAGGTCATAGCTGGCAGCTTCCTGTAACGTGATTTCCCCACTGGGATGACGATCTGCCCATTCACACGGAAGTACCGCAACAAAAGAAACACCCTCCAGTTCAATCGTATGGTACGATTTGTCATCTACCGGGAGCAGCAACAAGGCCAGATCAACTTTATTTTGGTGCAGCAGTTCTTCCAGATGATGTGTGTCTCCGTGTCCTATTTTAACGTAAACCTCCGGATAATCCTGATGAAAGCGGCTGAGTTGTTCGGTAATCAGAGACATACAGACGGATGAAGTGCCTATGGACAGGGTGCCGGTTACGTTGTTTTCGAACTCCCCAATTTCTCTACAGGTGTCCTCCATTTCAGCCAATAATCGCTTGGCGCGGGTATACAGTGCATATCCGGCCTCGGTAACCTCCCACTTCTTTCCTTCACGGTAAATCAGCTTTACGCCAAGCTCGTCCTCCATATTTTTGAGTTGTTGACTCAGGGGAGGCTGGGCCATATTGAGCGTTCTGGCGGCTTTGGTGATTTGCCCTTCCTCCACGATGACGCAAAAGTAATGCAGATGCTTCATATCCATTGGGGGATTCCTCCTTATTTCTACACAACGCTCCGATTTGAATACTTTTAAAGTATGCATTACATATATTATATATATTTTTCGTGTGCAAGGAACAGGCGTATAATTTTTGACAGTGATGCATTGGTGAACATAGACGATGGGGTGGAAGGAGGGAACATATGAAAAAAATCATTATAGGAATATCGGGAGCGACAGGGTCGATCTTCGGTATCCGTATATTGCAACAATTACGTGAGGCCGGAGTCCAGAGCCATCTGGTGTTATCTCCGTGGGCTATTGCGAACATTCCCTATGAGACAGGCTATACGGTGAAGGAAGTGGAGGCCATGGCAGATGCAGTTTATTCATATAAGGATCAGGCTGCACGTATTTCCAGCGGCTCCTTCCGGGTTGACGGCATGATCGTCGCTCCTTGCAGCATGAAGACGCTCGCCTCCATTCGTATCGGTATGGCGGACAACCTGCTCACCCGATCAGCGGATGTGATGCTGAAGGAGCGAAAGAAGCTGCTGCTCATGACCAGAGAAACACCATTAAGCAGTATCCATCTGGAAAATATGCTGGAACTGTCACGTATGGGCGTGATGATCCTGCCGCCGATGCCTGCCTTTTATAATCATCCTGCAAGTATCGAGGAATTGGTAGATCATATTGTTTTTCGCGCATTAGATCAGTTCGGTATCGTCACAACCGCAGCCAAACGCTGGGATGGAATGAAGCAGGCTGACTCCAGACTGCACCAGAATTGAGAAATCGAAAGACGAAGGAGAATGAATGATGGCTTATAAAGACTTTCGCGATTTTCTACACACCTTGGAAAAGGAGGGACAATTGCTCACGATCAGCGATGAGGTAAAGCCGGAGCCGGACCTCGCAGCAGCTAACAGAGCATTAAACAACCTTGGAGATAAGACGCCTGCTCTCTTTTTCAACAATATCTATGGATATACGGATGCTCGTATTGCAATGAATGTGATGGGCTCCTGGCCCAATCATGCCCTCATGATGGGAATGCCAAAAAATACGCCGCTCAAGGAGCAGTTTTTTGAATTTGCCAGACGCTATGAACAATTTCCGGTGCCCGTGAAGCGGGAAGAAAACGCTCCTTTTCATGAAGTCGAGATTACAGAGGATATTAATTTGTTTGATATTTTGCCGTTGTTTCGTTTGAACCAGGGGGACGGAGGATTTTATCTGGACAAAGCGATTTTAGTTTCACGCGATCTGGATGACCCGGACACCTATGGCAAGCAAAATGTTGGCTTGTACCGGATGCAGGTGAAAGGCAAGAATCGTTTGGGTATCCAGCCTGTACCGCAGCATGATATTGCAATCCATATCCGTCAGGCTGAGGAGCGCGGCGAAAATCTGAAGGTCGCTATTGCCCTCGGATGTGAGCCTGTTATTACCACGGCTGCTTCTACGCCGCTGCTGTACGATCAATCCGAATATGAGATGGCGGGCGCTATTCAGGGTGAGCCTTACCGTGTGGTCAAAGCGAAGGATGCAGATCTGGATCTGCCATGGGGAGCCGAGGTCATTCTGGAAGGTGAAGTGTTAGCAGGTGAACGTGAGTATGAAGGTCCATTCGGTGAATTCACAGGTCACTATTCCGGTGGTCGCGCGATGCCAGTCATTCAGATTAATCGTGTATATCACCGTAAGCAGCCTATCTTTGAGCATTTGTACATCGGAATGCCTTGGACGGAAACGGACTATATGATTGGTGTGAATACAAGTGTACCGTTGTTTCAACAGCTCAAGGATGCATTTCCTAATGAAATCGTAGCCGTTAATGCCATGTATACGCATGGGCTGGTGGCTATTATTTCCACGAAAACCCGATATGGGGGCTTTGCCAAGGCTGTGGGGATGCGTGCGTTAACGACTCCGCATGGATTGGGGTATTGCAAGCTGGTCATTGTGGTGGATGAGGATGTCGATCCGTTCAATCTGCCGCAGGTCATGTGGGCTTTATCCACCAAACTGCATCCGAAGCATGATGCTGTCATTGTTCCGGGCTTGTCTATTTTACCGCTTGACCCCGGCTCTGATCCGGCAGGTATGACGCACAAAATGATAATGGATGCGACGACACCTGTAGCACCGGATATTAGAGGCCATTACTCGCAGCCGCTTGATTCTCCGCTGGGTGTAGCAGATTGGGAGAAAAAGCTGAGCCAAATGCTTCGTTAAATATGTTTGAAAATAAAGAAAATTAAAGGAGTGCTGACAGATGCATATTTGTCCCCGTTGTGAGTGTAATCGTTCAGAAGTTGTTTCCCATTCGCCGGTTGAAGGTGTCTGGGAGGTTTTGTTGTGCCCTGTCTGCCTGTTCACATGGCGAACCTCGGAACCGGATAGCATTACTGATCCGGCAAAGTATAAATCGGCGTTCAAGGTAAATCCCCAAGATATCCCGAAGGCTGCCCATGTTCCTCCTATTCCAGAACGGATACAGGGTCGTTCGTAAGCAACCGTAAATTATGGTACTTTGAAGTTATAGGCCAAATGTAAAGGGGATTAAACTTCATGCAGATACCAAGGATCGGTAAGGAGCTGTTCACGCTGCTGGACGGCAAGGGGCTGGAACATAAGCAACATGAAGCAATGATGCTGCTGACGGTCACGGAAGATCAGTGGCCGCACATAGCGATGATTAGCGTGGGAGAGGTTGTAGCGCTGGACGAGAAAAATTTGCGTCTGGCACTATGGCCGGGTACGACCACGACGGGCAACATGATCCGCACTGGGAAGGCGACGCTTGCGGTGTTTATCGGAGGTAAGGCGCATTATGTGCGGTTGTCGCTGGAACATCTGCCTACTTTGCCCGGAGCCAAGCATGTACGTGAGCGATTTGCGGCACAGGTCTTTGCAGCCAGAGAAGATTCGGCCCAATATGCGGATATCTTGACAGGTGTCATGGTTCGTCTCAAGGAACCGGAATCGGTGATCAATCGCTGGAATGAAACGGTGGCAGAACTGTTAATGTAAAGCCATCTGATTATGACAAATAAGCTTGGTAATTACCAAGTTTACCGTTAAAATAAATGCGGGGGAATAAGCGTTTACAAGGAATCAGGTTGAGCTTGTTGGAACAGGAGATTAGAGCGCGAGAGGAAGCTTGTTTCTTTTGAAGGAAAAACAGGAGGGATGTATATGTCTCGTTTTGACAAGGTAGATCAGCTATTGCAACAATTCGTAGCGAATGGGCCGGCAGGGTGTGGTTGTGCCATTGCACAAAATGGTCAAGTCTTGTACGAAGGGTATCACGGATATGCTGATCTGGAAGCTCGAAAGCCAATCACTGAGGATACAGTATATCGCTTGTTTTCCATGACAAAGGTTGTTGTATGTGCGGCTGCACTTATGCTGTACGAACGTGGGCAATTTTTGTTGAATGAGCCTTTGTATGAATATTTACCCGAATATCGTAATGCGCATGTATTCAAAACCGCTCCTAACGGATACACCTATATTGATAAAGCGGAGAACCCCATTTTAATTAAGCATATATTCAATATGAGTGTGGGTCTTCCTTACGCTTCCGAGTCTTCAGATACAGGAAAAGCTATGCAGAAGGTCATAACAGCATTAAAGGAAAAGCAGGGGAAATATGACTTGCGCACAGAAATTAAAGCGCTTTCTGAAGTTCCGCTAGCATTTGAACCGGGAACACGATGGCTATACGGATATGGACATGATCTTGTTGCAGGTCTTATTGAAGTGATTTCAGGAAAATCATTAGGGCAATTTCTAAAGGATGAAATATTTGATCCGCTTGGCATGAACAATACAGGCTACCGCTATCGTGAAGATATTGAATCGCGGATGGCCTCCATTTATCAACGGACAGACGCCGGAGAACTTAAAAAAATTGAGGGTTTTTTGGATGAATATCATCAGCCAGACGCTATATATGAAAGTGGAGGCGCAGGTTTGTATTCGACAGTTAAAGAGTACCTCACATTTTCACAAATGCTGTCGAATGGCGGCATGGTAGACGGTGTAAGGCTATTGGGGAGAAAAACCATTGATTTAATGCGCACAAATCATCTGAATACATCCCAACTATCCGATTTTACGAATTCATATCATACAGGTTATGGTTACGGACTGGGCGTGCGCACGTTAATTGATAAAGCGGCTGGGCATGCAAACAGCTCTATTGGAGAATTTGGCTGGACGGGAGCAGTGGGCACTTGGGTTTCTATAGATCCAAGCGAGCAGTTCTCGGTCGTTTATATGCATCAGCTGGATCCCAATATGGAAGAATACCACCATTTGAGAATTCGTGCAGCAGCTTACAGCTGTTTGTAAAAGTGAGGTTATATTTTACGACTTGATCTTTGTCTCTGTCAGTACTCGACTCTAGTTAATAAGGACCTAATTTTCTTTAAAGCCTAAACTATTCTTTTCCATATGTCGACATAAAATGTAGGTGTAAGGATTTTGCGGAATCCTTAATTTTAAGTTTTGAAATGGGAGGGAGTTAGATTTTGAAGAATAGGTGGTCTGGTTTTCTGGCGTTGGTCATCCTGATCTCAAGTTTTACATCATATGCAGGGTTCGCATACGCGGCTGATCCGGTGCTTTCCAAGATTGTCCTTTCCTCTAACGAGGTAACTGTGCAACAGGGAGATACGGCTGCGTTGACGGCCACAGCTATTTATAGCGATGGGACGACCTCAAATGTAACCGTAAGCACGGATTGGAAAAGTGATAATACAGCTATTGCTACGGTATATAACGGTACCGTTTCAGGTAAGGGCGAAGGGGAAGCAACTGTGGTAGCGACCTATAAAGATAAGATACAATCGGTTCAGGTACATGTAACAAAGAAGGTTAAGGCACTAACATCCGATGTACAAAGCCTGAGCTTGCGTTCAAGCGGCACAGGACAGATTGGTCTAACAGCGACTTACAGTGATAATACAACAGCTCAGGTTTCGGGTGATGCTACCTGGACCTCGGATAACCAGAAGGTAGCAACTGTAGTTAACGGATTGGTTACCGCTCAGGGAGCAGGTACAGCCAATATTAAGGCCGTATACGGTCAACAGACTGTAACCATTACTGTGCAGGTGGAACAGGTCAAACGTTTGGATGTCAGTCCATCGGAGGTTTCCCTTTTGTTGAAGGATACTGAGAAGGTCAAATTGACAGCGACGTTCCCGGATGGAACGGTTCAGGATGTTACAGAGTCTGCTGAGTGGAGCTCCAGCAATGCAGCCGTGGCGGATGTACTGAAAGGTACTATTACTGGCTACAGCGCGGGAAAGGCAACGATTACAGGTAAATATGGTACGATGTCCGCTACCATTTCGGTGGATGTGGATCAAACGAATAAGCTGAAAGCTAGCGAATCGGATGTTTTTCTGCGTTTGGATGAATCCAAGAAAGTACAGGTTTCCGCTGTTTACCCGGATGGGACGGTAACAGATATCACAGATAAAGCTACTTGGACATCAAGCGATGAGAAAATTGTAACGGTGAATAAAGGAACGATTATGGCCATTGGAGCGGGTTCAGCTACGGTGACCGCAAAGTATGGTGATAAGACAGTTTCGATCAAGACAGACGTTGAAACCTCCAGATATCTGGATTTAAGTGAGGACAAGCTGAGCCTGAATGCCAAGGAAACCAAAAAGCTCAAGCTGACCGCTACGTACGTAACAGGTACGGAAGAAGATATTACAGGCAAGGCAGAGTGGAAGTCCAGCAATGAAGATATTGCATTTGTCAATAAGGGCGAGGTAACAGGCTATAAAACAGGTGAGGCAACGATCACAGCTTCTTATGGCGGCAAAACAGCCACAGCGACAGTATCCGTGAATGTGCCTGGTGACTTGGCTTTGTCCTCCAAAACCGCAACGATTGATGTTAATGAAGACTATACTGCAACTTTGACTGCTACTTATGCCGATGGGCGTAAGGAAGACGTGACACAGGATGCGGAATGGACCTCAAGTGCGGAGGATATTGCTTCCGTATCCAAAGGAACGATTACAGGTAAATCAGCCGGTAAGGCGGTTGTTACAGCAACCTACAATGGCAAAAAACTGACAATAAACGTACAAGTAGGCCTTGTAGACCGTTTGGAAACCGAATCGCGCGTAATTGCGCTCGCTGCCCAGGAAACGAAGCAACTGAAGGTAACAGGCGTCAAGAGTGGCGGTACAAAAACAGATGTAACCAAGGATGCCACCTGGACTACCAGCAATGTGAAAGTGGTCGAGGTTAGCGAGGGCTTGATCAAAGCGAATGGCAGTGGCAAGGCAACCGTTACAGCTTCTTATGGCAAGCAAACCATTACGTTTACAGTGGAAGTGGACGTAGCGCAAAAAATTGAAGCGGATACGGTCGCGTTATCACTCAAATCCGGAGATCAAAAAACCATCTCGATTGTTGTTAAATCCAGTGATGGTAAAGAAAAGGACGTTACGACCCAAGCTGAATGGAAAACGTCTAATTATAAGGTAGCCACTGTTAAAAAGGGTCAGGTTACCGCAGTAAGCTACGGTAAAGCTAACATTCAGGCGAAGTTCGGCGGGAAGGTGATCAGCGTGCCCGTGGATGTTGATACGCTTAAATATTTGCAAACGGACGAAGTTGCCTTGAATTTGAAGGCAGGACAACTGGCTAAAGTGACGGCTACAGCCACGTATAAGGATGAGTCGGAGAAGGATGTTTCCAAACCGGCTGTCTGGTCCTCGTCCAGAATTATTGTTGCGACCGTCAAAGACGGTAACATTAAGGCACAGGGCAAGGGCAAAGCTGTAATTACAGTGAAATATGCAGGTAAAATCACGAAGGTACAGGTGACTGTTCAGTAATCTGTATTCGACCGAAAAGAAAAGAGCAAGCATACGTCTAGGGACGACATGCTTGCTCTTTTCTTTATAAGGCGACTGCCTCTCTCCCTAGGAGAATATGGGGTGGCAGTCGCCTTGTTTTTATAGGGTGAAAGTAATAGGTTTACCGCTTGGAAACTAAGACTTATCCTTCTTGGCCGGTGTGTTGCGTGTAAGTGATTCGGTCAAACGCTTGCCAGTTGGCGTCTGGGCCAAGCCACCTTTGGCGGTCTCGCGGTGTTTCGACGGCATCGCGCTGCCGACTTCAAGCATCACGTCAATGACTTCGTCAGATGGAATAGCGCTGCGCACACCCGCCAAAGCCATATCCGCTGCGGCAAGCGCAGTCACGGCTCCCAGCCCGTTGCGCACGATGCACGGAATCTCCACGAGTCCGGCGACGGGATCGCAAATCAGGCCGAGCGTGTTTTTAAGCGCGAGGCCTACGGCGTGAACGGCCTGTTCAGGCGTGCCACCGCGCAGCTCGACCATAGCGCCAGCGGCCATTCCGATGGCTGAGCCAATCTCAGCCTGACAGCCTCCCTCCGCGCCAGAAATGAAGGAGTTGTTCGCGATCACGTAGCCAATGGCTCCAGCGGCGAACAGTCCATGCACCATATGCTCATCATCCCAGCCGAACCGTTCCTGCGCACTGATGAACACACCGGGGATGACCCCGCATGAACCTGCGGTGGGCGTGGCGACAATGCGACCCATGGACGCATTAACCTCCGACACGGAGAGGGCATAAGCCATAGCGAGCGCGGAGGCATCGCCGGAGCAGGTTTCCCCTGCCCGCAGATACTCGGCTAGGCGCTTGCCGTCGCCGCCCGTCAATCCACTGCGGGATACGGTGTCTTGCGTCTGACCGCGATGAACGGCTTCCTTCATCACTTCATAATAATCAGACATTTGGCGGAAGATTTCTTCCTCAGGTGTATTTGTCTCTTGTACCTGCTCTTGAATCATCAGGCGGCCAATCGTGGTGGATTCTTCAGCGCATAAAGCGCTGATCTCATGCAGATGGCTAAACCGCATCGGATTCAGCTCCTTTTTTCAAATTAATCATTTTAATTTCGTACATATGAGGCAAGGACCGCAGCTTTGTGATCAATTCAGCCGTAGCAGGACTGTCCGTTTCGATGGCGGTGAGTGCTTCACCATCCCGGCCTTTGCGATCCACGTGCATATAGGCAATGTTAATGTCAGCCGCGCCGAGCGCTGAAGTCACCGCGCCCAATGTACCAGGCTTATCTGAGTGAAGAAGCACCAGCGTAGGTAGCTCCCCGGTCAGGTTGACTCGGAATTCGTTGAGTTGCTGGACATGGATGCTGCCGCCGCCGATGGAGGAGCCCAGCAGTGTGCGCTGATCCTCGTCCTTCCACAGCTCGAAACGGACGGTGTTCGGATGAGGCGCGGGTAGCCCGCTGACGGCGAATTCCACGGTCATCCCGGCTTGCTCTGCCCATTGCTCGGCATCCGGAATTCGGTGATCGTCTGTATCGTAATTGAGCAGCCCTGCGATGAGCGCTAGGTCTGTACCGTGTCCTTTGTACGTGTCGGCAAAGGAGCCGTACAGTGTCATGCGGGCACGGTCAGGCTGCGCCCCGAGCCAGTGCCGGGCAACGCGTGCGAGCCGCACCGCGCCTGCGGTGTGTGAACTGGAAGGTCCGGTCATGGCCGGGCCGATAATGGAAAATACATCTTTGAAACGCATGGTGTGGCCCCCTGTATGTTCTATACCATAGTATATGGTATAGCCGCGTCTTTGCGCGTATAGACGGTTCCTAATGCTGACGTACAATGTGAGCACAAAAAAGGACAGGATAAGGAAGTTTCCCTTATCTCTGTCCTCGTTACCTGAGAGTTTCGTGCGGTGTCCTTACCGCCTTACCCCTTGGGTGGCTTGCGCTCTCTCCAGAGTTGCGTCAGATGACGATACATGGACCTGAGAGATTATCCGCCAGCCGGGTGCTGGCGTCTTGCTCCTTCGGTGCCGCCAGAGTGTAGGCTCCCTGACAGACTCTCCCGTCATCTTCATTCGCATATACCGTTCTACATGTCTTTCTTAGCGTAATGTATGCCGTGCTCGGTGTCAATCACAGGGTTCAATTTTTACATAAACAGGCGCGTTTCCAATAAAAAAGATTAGATTTTACATAATTATGGATGAAATCAGGAAGGAATTAGAAGATTGATAGCTAATCTGATAGAGGACAATTACATTGATGGAAATAATGGGAGGGATATTGACGTATGGTAAAAGGCTTGCGGTTCACAGGTTCACGCTTGAAAGGAATGCTGCATCTGGCAGCAATCGTATCACTGCTGATCGGGATCTTCGTTCCATTCGGTCAGGCCAAGGCAGAGGGAGCATTGACAGTAGCCGAAGCACTTCAGCGCCAAGGCAGTGGAGGTACGGTGACGGTGGAAGGCTACATCGTCGGACATGCTACCGGATCGAAGACGGCTAACTTTTCTCCCCCGTTTGCGAATGATTTTAACGTACTGATTGCCGATCAGGCAAATGAACGTAATACGTCTAATCTATTGGATGTACAGCTGACATCAGCGTACAGAGGGCAATTTGGGTTATCAGGCCATCCTGAGCTGATCGGCGGCAAAATTCGTGTGACGGGTACACTCGGCGCCTACAATAATTTTGGCGGAGTGAAAAGCCCAAGTGCTGTCGAGCTGGTGAGCGGAAGCGAGCCGGGGGAACCTGGTGATCCGGGCGAACCTGATCCTGGCAACCCGGATCAACCCGGTACTACATTGCCGGATGGAAAAGGCAAAAAGGTGCTGTTCGATAATACGCACGCACAGACCGCTGGTGCAGCAGATTGGGTCATTGAAGGCGCCTTCTCTGATTTTGCCAATGGACTGCGTAATGTAGGCTTTACAGTGGACCAATTGAACCGCCCCATTCCTTTTACTTATGGGGAGCAGGCTATAACGTATGACAAGCTGCGCCAATATGATGTGTTTATCATCGGTGAAGCGAATGTTGCCTTTAAGGCATCCGAGCAGGCTGCCCTGCTGCAATATGTGAACAACGGGGGGAGTGTATTCTTCATCTCCGACCATTATAATGCGGACCGTAACAAAAACCGTTGGGATTCCTCCGAGGTTATGAATGGCTACCGTCGTGGAGCCTATACTAACCTGGCAAAAGGCATGACTGCAGAAGAAGCTGCATCACCGGCGATGCAAGGATTAACAAGCTCCGATTGGCTGGCGACCAACTTTGGCGTTCGTTTCCGTTACAATGCGCTTGGTGACGTGAATGCTACCGACATTGTAGCCGCAGATCAATCTTTCGGCATTACCAAGGGTGTTCGCTCGATTGCAATGCATGCGGGATCTACGCTGGCTATTATTGATCCTACCAAGGCTAAAGGCATTGCTTATATCCCTTCAGGCACGAAAAAATGGGGAAATGCTGTAGACCAGGGAGTTTATAACGGCGGGGGCCGTGCGGAAGGACCTTATGCCGCTATCTCCAAGGTAGGTCAAGGCAAGGCAGCATTTATCGGTGATTCTTCACCTGTAGAAGATGCTACACCGAAATATGTGCGTGAGGAAAACGGACAGTCGAAGAAGACGTATGATGGGTTTAAGGAAGTGGATGATGCCACCCTCCTGGTGCAAACGGTCCAATGGCTTGCATGGAAGCAGGACTACACGAAATTGTCCGATGTGGCAGGTTTGACTCTTGATCAGCCGACGAAGCTTCTGCCGTTCGAGGAGCCTGCGGCTTCCACGGAACCGCAACCTGAGCCTTGGTCTGCTCCGGCAGCAGGCTACAAATGGTACGATCCCAGAACGTTCAAGTCTGGCTCCTATGGAGCAGCTTCGTAATTAACGCCAAGAGTTTAATATGAGCTAGTGCTAGTTAGTCGTTTGATCCCTGTAGAGGGATCAGGCGGCTTTTTTTGTGATGAAAATTAACCTGTGGTTGGTTATTTCATTACATTTTGTGCCAGAAAGGCCGCGCTACTGCTGGATCATTGATTTTTTAAATGATGTTGATAGCATAATCTTAATTGATATATCCATATACTGGTGATAGGATGTATTCAAATTATTCCGACAAAAACGGTATGTAATGTTCATGAGAGGTTTTAAACATCAAACATGGTGAGAATAAGCGGGACAAGACCATGGAGAATGGAGGAAGCGCGCATTGGATACCGAACCCGTGTTGGAAATTAAAGGATTATCCGTCTCTTTTCGCATCAAGGATCAATATCACCCCGCAGTCGACCAACTGGATCTGACGGTCAACCCCAATGAAGTGCTGGCTGTAGTCGGAGAATCCGGCTGTGGCAAAAGTGCGCTGGCGCTTTCGATCGCACAACTGCATGACATGGAGCGCACACGTGTAGAGGGAGAGGTTCTTTTTAAAGGCACGGACCTGAATCGTCTCTCTTCAGGGCAAATGAATAAAATCCGCGGGGCGGGCATTGGCATGATCTTTCAGGACCCGCTGACAGCACTCAACCCGTTGATGAACATTGGTAAGCAGATCGAGGAAAATCTCGATTATCATACGTCACTATCTACGAAGCAAAAAAGGGAACGTGTGCTGGAGCTGCTGGAAAGTGTAGATATACCGAATCCTGTGCGTGTGTATGAGCAGTATCCGCATGAACTGTCAGGAGGGATGCGGCAGCGTGTGATGATCGCGATTGCCATAGCTTGCCGACCTTCTCTTATTATTGCAGATGAGCCGACTACTGCCCTCGATGTAACGATCCAATCGCAAATTCTCGACTTGCTCAAACAGCTTCAACAGGAAACCGGAAGCGGAATTATCCTGATTACGCACGATCTTGGCGTTGTGGCAGAAGTAGCCGACCGCGTGGTGGTCATGTATGCCGGAGAAATCGTGGAGAGCGCCGATGTTTTTGAATTATTCCGGCATCCACAGCATCCGTATACGCGTTCTTTGCTTGCTTCCATGCCGGGATCGCATACCAAGGGGGAATCGCTGCATGTCATCGGCGGCATTGTTCCCTCATTGCAAGATATTCCCCGCAATAGCTGCCGCTTTGCTCCGCGTATTCCCTGGATTCAGCAGAGAGCGCATGAAGATCATCCCCAATTAAATGAAATTTCCCCTAGTCATTGGGTCCGTTGTACATGTTACCAGCATTTTCATTTTGAAGACGAGGCTAAGGGGGAGGCTGCTCATGGCACTACTGGAGTTAAATGATTTGAGGGCCCACTATCCGGTGCGCGGCGGTTTCTTCCAGCGTGTTATCGATCAGGTGAAAGCAGTGGATGGCGTGTCGATCAGCATTGAGGCAGGCCAGACATACGGGCTGGTGGGAGAATCCGGCTGCGGAAAAACGACGACAGGCAGGACGATCATCGGCCTAAATAAGCTGACGAGCGGACAGATTCTTTTTAAGGGAAAGGACCTTGCGGCTCTGAGCCGTAACAACCGTCATCCGCTGCGTAGAGACATTCAGATGATTTTTCAGGACCCGTATTCTTCGCTCAACCCGCGTAAGCGCGTATTGGATGTCATTGCTGAACCGCTGCGAAATTTTGAAAGGCTAAGTAGTGAGGAAGAACGGAGGAAAGTACAGACACTACTGGAAAAGGTCGGCTTGAACGCCGATGCGGCCTACAAATATCCACATGAATTTTCCGGGGGTCAGCGGCAGCGGATTGGGATTGCACGTGCGCTGACATTAAACCCAAAGCTGATCATTGCTGATGAGCCGGTATCGGCGCTGGACGTTTCGGTGCAGGCACAAGTGCTTAATTTTATGAAGGATGTGCAGCGGGAGTTCAATTTGACGTATTTGTTCATCAGTCATGACCTAGGTATTATCCGCCATATGTGCGACCAAATCGGCATTATGTACCGGGGCCGCCTAGTGGAACAGGGGAGCGAGCAGGACATTTATGAGCGTCCACAGCATCTGTACACCCAACGGCTCATTGCAACCATTCCCAATATTGATCCTGCAAAACGGCTGGAAAATGCCCAAAAAAGGCGACTGCTTTTATCTTCCTACAAAACAGAGCTGCCTAAACATCTAGACGCGAGTGGAAAGCCGTTTGAACTAAAATCAGTAAGTCCATCCCATCAAGTCGCGCTACCATAAGGGGGGGATAGAAAATGTGGAAATTTACACTGCGCCGGCTGCTGGTTATGGTCCCTCAGCTCTTTGCACTGAGTGTGCTTATATTTTTTCTGGCTAAGGCTATGCCGGGGGATGCCCTGACAGGACTTATTACTTCGACACCCAATCTGAATCCGGCCGCACTGGAAGAACAGCGGCAAAGACTGGGACTGAATGACCCGGTGTGGGTGCAATATGGCAACTGGCTCGTCCAGCTGGCTCACGGGGATCTAGGCAAATCTTATGTACATAAAATCAGCGTTACCGATTTGATTGGCAGCCGTTTGGGGAACACGTTCTTTCTAGGCGTAGTAATTCTGGTTCTGACGTATCTAATCGCCATTCCGCTCGGTGTACTCAGCGGTCGCTATCAGCATAGCCTGCTGGACAAAACCGTAGTGGGCTATACCTATCTCAGCTTTGCGACCCCCCTATTTATACTCGCGTTGCTACTGCTGTATGTGTTCGGATTCAGGCTCGGCTGGTTTCCAACCAGCGGCAGTGTGGATGTAGGCGTGGAGCCGGGGACATGGGCATATTACGCGAACAAGTCTTATCATCTCATTTTACCAGCGGTGACAGGCGCATTACTCAGTACAACGGCTACGATTCAGTATTTGCGCAATGAGGTCATTGACACACGACTGAAGGATTTTGTGAAAACAGCGCGTTCCAAAGGAGTGCCCGAAGGGAAAATCTATTCCCGCCATATTTTCAAAAACTCTCTATTGCCGATTGCTGCCTTTTTGGGCTACGACCTAACGGGAGTGATTGCGGGCAACATTTTCCTTGAATCTATTTTTGGATATCCGGGGTTGGGCCAACTATTTCTCCAGTCTATCACTCAACGGGACTTTTCCGTCGTGAACGCGCTGGTGATGATTTCCGGATTCTTGGCGCTATTAGGGACCCTTTTATCTGATGTCATCCTAAGCAAGGTCGATCCCCGCATTCGAATCGAATAGCGAACAAGTCTAGAGAAAGGGAGGGATTATGATGTCTGTACAGGTGGAGGAGGTCTTCACGCCGGAAATCATTCGTAAATCACCATCCAGTTGGTCTGTACTGCGTCGTGAGCTGGTGCGTGACAAAACGGCTTTGGTTTCCATTGGATTTGTGGTTCTGTTCTTGATCTTTATATATGTCTCTGTCCTGTTTGTAAATCAGGATGTAGTCACGACGGTGGACTTGGGCGCGATCCGTGAAGCTCCAGGCTCAGTGCATTGGCTGGGTACGGACCGAGCGGGCAGAGATATTTTCGGCCAACTGGTCATTGGGGCCCGCAATTCCTTCACCATTGGCTTTACGATTACATTGCTATCCGCCGCCATTGGCTTGACGTTAGGTTTACTAGCTGGTTTTTATGGGGGACTGGTCGATAACATCATCATGCGGATCATTGATTTTATCCTGGTGCTTCCGTTTTTGATGCTGGTCATCGTATTTGTCAGCATTGTCCCCAAAAGCGGCATAGGGTCCTTTATTTTCATCATGACCGCCTTTCTATGGATTGGAAAAGCACGCCTGATTCGGGCCAAGGTGCTATCAGAGCGGGAACTGGACTATGTACAGGCTTCTAAAACCCTCGGTACACCTAATTGGAAAATCATCTGGTTTGGCGTGCTGCCCAATCTCAGCTCGGTCGTGATCGTCAATCTGACACTCAGCCTTGCGGGAAATATCGGGATTGAGACGGGACTTTCCTATCTCGGCTTTGGCTTGCCGGAATCTACTCCAAGCTTGGGAACACTGGTGAGTTACGCCAATGACCCGGATGTTTTGCAGAATAGCTGGTGGATGTGGTTGCCTGCCTCACTGCTTATTTTGGTGCTGATGCTGGCGATCAACTTTATCGGTCAGGCGCTCAAACGCGCCACGGATGCCAGACAACGATTGGGTTAACCGAAGTTCAAGGATAAGGACAATGACAAGGAGGGGTTTACAATGGTTAAACGCTGGAAAAAAGGAATTCTGGCTGTTCTATCTGCAATTTTGATACTTTCTCTGGCCGCATGCAGCGGCTCGCCTTCCGCTTCGAATGGAGGAAAATCGTCTGATGGTACAGGCGGCGCGGGGTCCGACAGCAAGCAGGTGAATACGACAGCGCTAGCGAAGGCGGTCAAGAACGATAAGGCACCGATTAAGGGCGGCATCATCAATTATGCACTCGTGTCCGATACCCCTTTTGAAGGTATTCTGAATCCTGTATTTTATGATGGCAATCCGGATTTTGAAGTTTTCCAATTTTTCTATCCTTCTTTGTTTTCAATTGACTCCAATCTGAATATTAACGATAAAGGGGCGGCGACGATTTCCTTTTCCCCAGACAATAAGGCGGTGACTGTCAAAATTGATCCCAAACTGAACTGGACGGATGGTAATCCCGTAACGGCGGAGGACTATGCTTTTTCCTATGAAGTGATCGGTCATAAAGACTACGAAGGTCCGCGTTACGATAGCTTTATGACCAACATTGTGGGCATGGAGGAATATCATGCGGGTAAGGAAAAAACGATTTCAGGCATCAAGGTGCTGAATGAGAAAGAGGTTACTATTCATTTCAAGGAACCTAATCCTTCGGTGAAATCGGGACTTTGGTCTACGCCACTGGAGAAAAAGGTATTTCAGAACATTCCCGTGAAAGACATGGCCGGATCTGATCCTGTCCGTAAAAATCCGATTGGCTATGGGCCGTTCAAAATTAAATCTATGGTCACAGGTGAATCTGTGGAATTCGTCAAAAATAAAGATTATTTCCACGGTGAGCCCAAGTTGGATGGCCTTCATCTGAAGGTTGTGAACCCGAATGTCATTACCGAGGCGTTGAAAAGCGGAGAAATTGACTGGGCCAGCTATCCAACCACTCGTTATAATGAGGCCAGTAATCCGAAAAATGTACAGTTTCTCGGTCAGGAGGAATTGTCTTATAGCTATGTAGGCTTTAAGCTGGGCAAATTCGATCAGGCCAAGAGTCTAAATATCATGGACCCGAACGCCAAGCTGGCGAACAAGTCATTGCGTCAGGCCCTTGGCTATGCGCTGAATAATGAGCAGGTCGGCAAGCAGCTCTATCATGGACTTCGAATTCCAGCAACATCCCTGATTCCACCTGCCTTTAAGGGCTATCATGATATAAATGCAAAGGGCATCACGTATGACCCGGACAAGGCGAAAAAGCTGCTGGACGAGGCTGGATATGTGGACACCAATGGAGATGGATACCGTGAGGACCCTAAGGGTAAGGAACTTGTGCTCTATTATGCAGCAATGAGCGGGGATGCGACAGCCGAATCGCTGGCCAAGTTTTATTTGCAAAACTGGAAGGATGTCGGACTTCATGTCGAGCTGGTGGATGGTCGTCTGCTTGAGTTCAATTCTTTCTATGATCGTGTGCAAAAGGATGACCCCGGCATTGATATTTTTGGCGGCGCATGGGGAACGGGTTCAGATGTAAACCCTAGTGGGCTGTATGGACGCGGAGCCAGCTTTAACTATTCGCGTTTTACGAGTGAAGAGAATGATAAGTTGTTAAAGGAAGGTGTGTCGGTCAAAGCCTTTGACGACAACTATCGTAAAGATATATACAATCAGTGGCAGGCGTATATGAGCGAGGAGGCGCCAATCGTACCAACGTTATTCCGGTACTCGCTAGAGGCAGTGAATAATCGGGTAGCCAATTACGATATTACCCGTGGCAAGGAGTACGATGGAGACACGTTTGCGAATATTACGTTGACTGCGGAAAAAGCAGAAGTAGCCCAATAATCTCAAAAAAGCGCAATAACTTTAAAAGAAGCGCGAACCGGAGTGATCCGATCTCGCGCTTCTTTTAACCTTTTAGTGTAACCATTCTGTGGATTTGCGAAGGGAGAGAAGGAAGACGGAAATACGTCAGCTTCAATACTTCATAGCCGTATGCGAGGAACTGCATTTTACGAAAGCTTCGGAAAAGATTGGAATCTCCCAACCCACGCTCAGCTTGCAAATTAAGGCGCTGGAGGAGGAATTGGGGATGACGCTCTTTGACCGTGCAGGCAAGAAAATTAAAATGACAGATGCCGGGAAATTGTTGCTGCAACACAGTGCACATGCGCTCAAGGATTTACAGCAAGCGAAGGCTTCCATTGAGGAGTTGCGCACCGAGCAACGCGGGAGTGTACGGATTGGTATCGCATTACCGGAGCTGGAGGAATCATTGCAAGAAATGCTTATCCATTTTCATCAGTCATTTCCTAAAATCAGCCTGCACATCCGTCCATCATTCGATTTAACAGAACAACTGCTGGGTAACCGAGTGGATGTTGGCATTACGCTACATTCGGGTACGGATGAAAGGCTTGTCCAGCTTCCTCTTCGCACGGAGAACTACTGTCTTATTATTCCGGTGAAGCATGTGTTTTCCAACCGTTCTTCCATTACGCTGGATGAATTGAGGCATTTACCCTGGGCGATGCAGCCAGAGTCTCATCCCGGCAGGAAGCTAATTGAGAAGTGCTTCCGCGATCGCGGGTATCCCTTTGCAACCGTCTTGGAGACAAATTCCATACCTTCAATTCTGCGCTGGGTGCAGGAGGGACTTGCCGTAACCCTACAGACGAAGTCCCTTGCGGCAGAACTGAATCCCTCACACTTTTGCACTGTGCCTATTTTGCATGGATCGCCCCAGGGTAAGCTAGAGTTGACTCATCGGTCTGACCGTTACCAGGGAGAAGCAATGAAACAATTGATTGAAATGATACAAGCTGTGCTGACAGAGCGTGCCAACTAGTGGCAACCCTGATGAGTGATAATGACATTAATGTGTACGAACTTCCAGCCTGCGTGCAATCAGTGACATACTGTAATTGACAGCAAAGTACAGGAAAGCGGCGAACAGCAGAGCTGGAATGACAAATGACTGATTTTGTCCACCGACAATCTGAATGTTATGCGTCAGCTCCGGCAAACTGATAATGACAGCCAGAGAGGTATCCTTGAATAGGGAAATGAACTGACTGACAATGGGTGGAACCATGCGGCGCAGCGCTTGGGGCAGAATGATATGCCATAAGGTTTGAGAATAGCTTAGACCGGAGGAACGTGCGGCTTCCACCTGTCCTTTATGGACCGAATTGAGACCGCTGCGCACAATTTCTGCGATCATGGCCCCCTCGAAGATCGACAGTCCCGTGATGGCTGCCCACTTGAGGGAAATGGAAATACCGATAGATGGTAAAACCATGCCGATGAAGAAAATAATGAGCAATAATGGAAGATTGCGAATCAGATCAATTAAAAAGGCGGCAACCTGTGAAATGACAGGTAAGCGGGTATAGCGCAGGATGCCAAACACAATACCGAGAGCGAAGCTGAATACGATAGAGTAAATGGCGACCTCCAGCGTTAGCAGGAAGCCCTCCAGTATAAAGCGCACATTAGGCCATACAAACAATCCACCGAAATCCATACGGGCTTCCCTCCTTAGGATGTTTTGGATAGACGTCGCTCCATATACAGTACAAGAAAGCTGAGCGGAACCGTCAATATAAGATACAACAACGCCGTGATGGCATAGACTGTGATGGGCAGGAAGGTATCCGAGTTAATTAGATCCGAGTAATACATTAGATCCATTCCGGCCACAATGGCCAGCACGGAAGAGTTTTTGACCAGATTGATGAATTGGTTGCCGATCGCAGGCAGCACAATTTTGATGGCTTGCGGTAAAATAATGCTGATCATCGTCTGGTTGTAACTCAACCCGGAGGACCTTGCCGCTTCAAATTGCCCCTTCGGTACAGATTGAATGCCGGCACGTATGGCTTCTGCAATAAAGGAGGCCGTGTACACAGTCAAACCAAGCGTTCCAGATACAAAGCCGTCCAAGGGGACGCCCAAAGTGGGAAGCCCGAGATAAAAAAACAGCACGACGATCAGCAATGGAATATTGCGAATGACCTCCACATAGACGGTACCGATCCAGTTTAGCCATTTAAAAGGCGCAATTCGGAGGATGGCGATAATAGCTCCAAGAATAAAGCTTCCGATCAAGGCGATGACACTAGCTTGAACGGTATGAAGCAGGCCTTCTCTGAAACGGTCGCTATGATCGAAAAGTACGTTGATATCAAAAGTAAGCATCTGCGAATTTACCTCCTTATCCAGAGCTATAGGGTATTCAAGAGTGGATAGAGTTTCCCGAATTTAGGTTGTACTGTTGTGGTGGGATGTTGCTTAAAGAAAGGAAGGAGCACGCAATTGCGGCTCCTTCACAAGAATACTATTCGGGTTTAACCCCAAGCCATTGCTCGTGGAGCTTATCGTATTCGCCGTTGCTTTTCAGTTCCTTGAGCGTATCATTAATGGCTTGCAGCAGTTCGGGCTGTCCCTTTTTCACTGCAATGCCGTAAGGTTCCTCTGTGAAGTTCCCGCCTACAAGAGTATAATTTGGATCTTGCTGTTGCATGCCGAGCAGAATAGAGTTATCGGTAGTCAACGCTTCCCCTTTACCTGCCTTGAGGGCGTTGAAAGCATCCTGATAGTTCTCGAATTCCAATATCGTTGCTTTGGGTGCTTTTTCACGGATATTTTTTGCTGAGGTAGAACCTTTAACGGCGAGTACCTTGGTATCCGGGGTCAGAGACTCTAGCCCGGTGATCGAGCTTCCTTTTTTCACGAGCAGGGATTGCCCGGCGTTAAAGTAGACGTCGCTGAAATCGACCTGTTTTTTGCGTTCATCCGAAATGGTCATTGTTGCGACAATGGCGTCGATGTCCCCGTTTTGCAGCATTGTGATACGTGTTTTGGACGTGACTTCCTTTAATTCAAGCTTGGTTTCATCGCCAAAAATATGTTTGGCTACAGCCTTAGCGATGTCGATATCAAAGCCTTCTACTTTTCCGCTGGCCGGATCTTTCAGACCGAACAGTTTGGTATCGTATTTCACCCCAACGACCAGCTTACCACGCTGTTTGATCGCTTCCAGCCCGTTGGCTGCTGCCGTCTCAGTCCCCGACGTTGCCGCTCCTTGCTTGCCTCCACAGCCTGCCAAGACGAGTAGACAGGATAAGGCTACCAGCACCAAAGTACTCCATTGAAATCTTTTTCTCATCAGAAAAATCCCCTTTCGATTTACGCTACATTCGTAGTCTGTTTAATGATGAATCAGACGGCTTAGGAACAGGCGAGCCCGTTCTTCACCCGGGTTCTGAAAAAATTCTGCAGGTTGGCTGTCTTCCAAAATTTGTCCTTTGTCCATAAAAATCACGCGATCCGCCACTTCGCGGGCAAAGCCCATTTCATGAGTAACGATGACCATCGTGATGCCCTGATGGGCGAGCGAACGCATGACATCCAGTACTTCCCCGATGGTTTCGGGATCAAGAGCTGAAGTAGGCTCGTCAAACAGCATAATTTTCGGATTCATTGCGAGCCCGCGGGCGATCGCGACCCGCTGCTGCTGTCCACCGGATAATTGAGCGGGATAGCTCTGTGCCTTTTCCTCAATTCCGACGCGTTTCAGATAGGTGAGAGCTGTTTGAGTAGCTTCTTCTTTCGAGATGCCCAGTACCTTCATAGGTGCCAGCACAATGTTCTCAATCACCTTTTTGTGGGGATACAAATTGAAATGTTGGAACACCATCCCGATATTGCGGCGGAAGGCGTTAATATCAATCTTTTTGTCATGTACAGGTATCTCGTTAACGATCAGCTCCCCATCCGATATCGTTTCCAGACGATTGATGCAGCGAAGCAGGGTGCTTTTGCCTGAGCCGGAGGGGCCGATAATTACGACGACCTCGCCCTCCTTAATCTGAAGGTTGATGTCTTTGAGTACATGAAAGTGACCGTAGTGCTTGTTTACATTGCGAAAATGGATCAGAGAGCTCACCCCTTTTAGGCTTGGATACATAGCTTAGTAGACAGACTGACATGATCAAGCTCTATCAGAATTTAAAAATTTCTCTCATGATACTATAAGCTTACAATAAAAAACAAGATTATATGTCATAAAACTTTACGTGCAGTATATTTTGGTATGTTTTTTTACTTGTTAACTGCTATTTATATGATAAAATCGAAATGAATATTCACAATTTAATGTTATTTAATTTGACATGAAATAATAGTGTTCGACATGCCAAGGGAGAAACGTGACAAAAGCAACGCTATGTTTTACAGTAGGGAAGAAGGAATTTAGGGTAAAGGAAGGTTAGTACAATGACGAAAGCTATTTCACCGCTTGTAACGGCATTGGGCATGGAGCCCCATCCGGAAGGCGGTTGGTACAAAGAGATGTGGAAGGCTAATTTTCAAATTCCAAAACCTGTGCTGCCTGATGTATATTCCGGTCCGCGTTTTGCAGCTTCGTCGACTTATTTCTTGCTGCATCCGGGTGAGTTCTCCGAGTGGCATGTTGTGCATTCAGATGAGCTGTGGCTTTATCATAGCGGGAGTCCTGTGGAGTTGAAGCTGGGTGGAAGCGGAGAAGAGCCCGGCGAAGAAACCGTAATTATCGTCGGTGCCGATGTGGAGGCTGGACAGCATCCGCAAGCGCTGGTACCAGGAACAGTATGGCAAACGGCACGTCCGCTTGGGGATGAGCCTGTGCTGGTAACCTGTGTTGTTGCACCGGGATTCCACTTTGATGATTTCAAGCTGATTGCCAAAGGTAAACTGGAATAAGATGTGATTATCGGCGGGTAATCCTGGCTGTATAGGAATTGCCCGCCTGATTGTTGTTACTGGTATCTTTGTGGTCTTAGAGCGCTGCCATCTGTTGTATTCTTTGTATTTTTGTTTTTTTTCGAATACCAGACTTTTTAACCCATGCAGTACCATATGAACCGACGTTTGATCCCCGTTTGATCTTCTGGTATATAGCATAGCGGTTTCTCCCCATTCGTTTGGCTTGGTACATGGCGATATCGGCTTCTTTGAGCAATGAAAGCAGAGACTCCTTCGGAGAAGGATGCATGCTAATACCAATACTTACTGTAACCTGCAGTTCGACTCCTTGGATGTTGTAAGGAACACTGATTTTTTGTAAAAGTAATCCTGCTAGAATTTTGACCTGATTGGAATCATAATTTTTCATAATAAGCAGAAACTCATCCCCCCCGATCCGAAAAGCCTTCTGATCTGAGTTGGTCACCTGGAGTAAATGATGGCTTACCTGCCTGAGCAACATGTCACCTATTTCATGCCCATATGTGTCATTAATGGTTTTGAATCCATCCAGATCAAGATACATAACAGCAATGCCTTCTTTGCTGCTGTTTCTTTTCCGAAATAGTTCAAGTGCATTCCGATTGAGCAGACCCGTTACAGGGTCCTGATAAGCAAGTTTCCGCAGTAAGGATCTCTCCATCATCACGGAACGTAAAACAATAAACGTATATATCCACAGCGCCAGAGTTAAGCCTATTAAAAATAAGGCAGTATAAGAGGTCAAAGATACACTCAAATTGGGTCACCACCAAGATAATTTATTAGGTTATTCCGCTACCATTAGCGGTATTAGGTCAGTTGTTTGGCATGAACGATGAGTCGATGTGTCGGGTTTACAAGAGGATCACATGTAATCAATGTGAGGAGCTTTTGTTTCTTGATGCTTTTTAAAACGGAGACGTTTGTAGGAGTGACAATTGAAATGTTGTAGACCTCGTATACGTATTTTTCACCCCGAGTGTGTATTAGAATCTGATCTCCGATTTTCACCTCATTAAGTCGGTTAAATAAACGTCCAGTCGTTCGTGAACGATGAGCGGCTATAGCAGCATTACCTACCTGGCCCAGTGTCGCGGTTTCCGACATATGTACGGCTGCATATCTCATATGGTCGCGGGTCACCCCTTCTAGCACAGGAAGCTTCAACCCGATACGATCAATGCGGATTGTAGCAATGGGAGCTTCTTCTTGAACCGATGGAGAAGTGGTGGTGTCAGACAATTGTGATCCACCCGCCGTTGCAGAAGTCGTCAGCCAGTTGGACAAATGTGTATAGCCTTTAATCATTTCGGGGGTCAGTGTCGATTTATCTGTTTTTGATAATGATTCAGCTTCTTGCAGTAATTTTTTTTGTTGCTGATTCTCAATCCATTCATTCACGGTAGGAAATAACATGATGATGATTCCTAAAATGATGGTCACGTACGCCAGCTTACGCAATTGAAAAGCCTCCCTATAACAGTAATCCAATGAATGGATCATGTAAAACAATTCCCCTTCCTAGCTAGTAGTGAACTTAGAAGGGGAATTGTTTGATTGTAAAATGTTATTTATTTTTATGCATTCGTCTATAACCCAGGTAGGCCCCCAGAAGAATTAAGGACATACCACTTAAATAGAAGGGAGCAGGGCTGCTTTCCCCAGTCTTTGGTAATGTATCCACCTTGGGTGTATGACCCGGATCACTTGGATCTTCAGGCTCTTCTGCCGGTAAGCGAATTCCTCCCGCAGGTACAGGGTCATCCTCAATCTTCACTGGTGGAGATGTTTCCTCGTGAGGATCGGTATCTGGCGACTCTGGCTGCGGCTCTGGTTGCACCTCTGGTTCTACAGGTGGTTGCTCAATGACGGGAACGCCCAACGGAACATCTTCATCTTCGATGATTTGTGGCTCATTGGTTACGGGTGTAGTAGGCGTCATCGAAGGTTCAGTTATTTCAGGGTCCTTATCACGTTTTTTGCCTGAGCCCGGATTCGTAGGTGTACCCGGATTTGTAGGTGTACCCGGATTTGTAGGTGTGCCTGGATCTGTAGGTGTACCCGGATCTGTAGGCGTACCTGGATCTGTAGGTTTACCCGGACCCGGATCAACAGGAGTCTCCTTTTTGTTGGTGATCACTATTTGTTTAATACCTGAACTTTGTTTGATTGTTGCATCTATTTTGATTTCTGTTTTTGGAGCTGTTATTTTGTAGCCTTCAGGAGCTGTAAGTTCTTCCAGAATGTAATCATCATAGCTCAATGAAGAGAATACGATTTTCCCGTCGGTATTGGTAGTTTGGACGAGAGGGGCTCTTTTCTGATTCTTGTCATAGAGTGCAAAACGTGCCCCGGGTAGTACCTTGCTATGATCGTCCTCATCCACCTTAGTAATCTCAAGGCTTCCCGTAGTGCCTCCGCCTGATCCCGAACCGGAGGAAGTACGTACAATGATTTCTTTACTTGTTTCCCTTGTTTCAGTAGTTAAACGGTCGCCCTCGAAATAAACCTTATTGCTCACTTGTGCTTTGTCTTCGGCTTGAATCAAGGATTGATATTCCAAAACATAACCTGATGATATAGCCTTCGAAAAGGTAAGCTCAAAGGATTGCTGCCCTTGATCATTCGTTGTTATTGTTAACTTATAATCCTGATCCTTGACTAATTCGATATCCTTAACAGCTTCTCCGTTTGCAGATACCTTGGTGGAATATAAATGGAAGGATTCTCCAATCAGAATCTGATTATTGCTGGGCGTATCCACGATCTTCGCGTTGGAGACATAGGATTGTCCTTCGTTGATATGGATGTTCCAATCGATTTTATTTCCGTTCTGGACACCGGATTTCGTCACGTATTCTCCACCGTGGGGTACAGTTACTTTGGCTGCCCACTCCGAATCTACATCTTTTCCATCCATAAGCTGAGCCTCATTATTGATCTCTTTATCAATCAGCGCCCCTTCCAATGTCGTTTGGAAAGTGATCCAATAAGGAGAGTTGATTGATTTGTTAAACCGGATGCTCAGTTCGTTGTTATTATCGGCGGAAGGCAAAATAAGAGTGTATTGGTTCGAAGGCAACTCAGCCCCCTTTTGTACGCCATTCCACCATCCGAGCAGTGTCATATCGTAAACCTTAACAGAGCCTGGAACCAGTCTTTGCCCCTGTAATAATGTATCCCTTATTTCAGCATGATTCAGAGTTTTACGGTTATAGTTGGCCTGAATGTCCCATGTAATTTGCTTGGAGCTGGCATTGTAACTACCTAACTTAGCTCCGTTTTGCTGGGTCATCTTGTCCGGCCATAGTCGAGCTTGAGCCTCAGCAGTTTGTGTTGTTCCGTTGTATAACCAAGCGATAGAGGCTTTGTTCCAGAATTCCGGCTTGATCTTGTCTATTTTCCATTCATTATTAAATGTAGTTGTATAGCTGATTGTATACGTGTCTTGGATTGTTTTATGAAAACGTATCGTGAACCCTTTTTTATAATCCAGCGTCAGAGGGATCAGTTCGTAGTCTGTCGGCGATGTTAGTGTTGTTTTTCCGTCCGCGCTTTGGATCTTCAATGTGTTTGGCAATAACGCCAGACCGCCATTTGGAAAGACATCGTCGATAACGACCTGATCCATTGTATACTTATCTGCATTGATGGATATGACCCAAGGAATTGTTTTGGTGTTATAGTTTGGCTCCTTATAGCCCTTGGTGATAACCCCACTTTTCAGTTCTTTGGTAGTTTCTTTGGTTACTCCATCCGATGTTACACTGTTCGTAATTTTATCATTTTTGAGTACACGTTCTATAGATTTGGTTTGATAACGGATTGTATACGGTGCATCAATATCCTTACTAAAAAGTAAATCGAAACCGTTAGTACCGTGGTCGTCGGTAACTGTAGTGACTGTATATTCTGATACAGGAAGCTCCTCTTGTGTGTCCCCTTTATACACTTTTAGCGAGCCTGTGACGAATTGTTGGCTGTTATTAAAACGATCACTCAATATTGCTTTTGCTGCGGGAATTTTTTTATTGCCAAAGTTATATTTGATTGCCCACGAAACGGTTTGCGTGACCGGGTCATATTGCTCTACTTTTTTACCCAGAAAATCTCCGCGTTTAATGGTTACTGTAGCTGATGAGGAGGCATCTTTCATATTGTCTCCTGAAAAAGTGACTGTGTTGGAGAAGCGGGTATCCTCGCTTGAGATGTTCGTGGAGTATTGGATCCGGTACGCGTTGTGTATGTTCTCTTCGTTAAAGCGAACCCTAAAGCCAGTACCGGCCGGATCAGCTTCAAGTGTATACTTATCTGCATCAACGGGGTCCCGAAGCACGGTCGATCCGTCAACATTGATTTGCAAATGGTATACCCGAATAGAGTCTCTGATTAGTTCCAATCCTTGGGGAGTTGGATCAGTTACTACGGCGTGTTTTACAGTATCCAGTTGTTTATTCGCGTCGATTGTCCAATTAATTTGATTTTTTCCATCGGAAACACCTTGCTTTTCCAAAGTGGGGCCAGCTGCAGGCTTAATATTTACGATAGCCGTCTGCACGCCGCCTTTGATTGGAACCGCAATAATGACTTCTGTACTGCCTTTTTCTACTTGTTTGCTAAACTCTGTTTTGACTTCCAACTTACCGCTGATATTAGAGTGGTTCTCTACGTAATCGTTAAAAGTCATGGTCACTTTGCCTTGGCGGTCTACAGTGAAAAAACCGACTTCTCCATCCGTGTTAGTCAGAGGAGATGCGATGTCCGTGTAGATTTGGAATTGCTCCGGTAGTTGAAAGGTAAAGGTATCTCCGGCTTTATACGTATTGTTCGGCAGCTCCCATTCATAGCCTAAATGGACTGCGGAGCCAATTTCCACACGACTATCGGGATTATACACCGCATCAATGACACTCCCAGTGGAATCTGTTAGGGTTAGTTTTGTTAAAATATTTTCCTGAGCCGTTCTCGTTTCGGAAGTTGAGACGGCAGCTGTCTGAATAGCTGTAGGTGGGACGCTAATCGGTTCTGAGGGCTGTTCATATACATCGTTAGTCACACTCTGAACCGAGTCAGTTCCTGTAATCACTGGCGAAACGGATTCGGGATTTTGTGCATAAGCTTGTGTTGTACTGAAAAAACATTGTAAAAGGAGTAACAACGCAACGATTGTTGCATTCCATTTTTTTCTCATAAGGTAAACAAATCTCCTGTCTTAAAGTACTTTTATTCAGCGGCTAATGGTTATTCCTTAGATCGGATGTATTTATATATTCATCATTTATAGACGCTGAATTAGCTGTATAAAGCCTATCATAATTATGATAATTCACATTTTCGGACTGCAATATCTCCTCCTTATTTGTCTTTGGAATTAGGATATCAATAGGTTAGATTTCAATGTCTTTATGGATTAGAATACATGCTACATCTCAACAATTTCTCAACAGGGATAGAAAAAGAGCCTTGATCATGTGATCAAGGCTTTACAAGAAGTATGATATCAATTCTTTATTTTTTAAATAATATTAATAAAAATATTGATATTAATATTGCTTTGTTTTAAAGTATTTGGAGGGTTCTTTGATCATTTCAAATTTTTGTTTTCCATTATTCAGTGCTGCATCTACTGTAGTATCTATGATCACCCACTGATTGTCGATATAGACTTCATTCCAGGCATGGTAGGTGTCTACGTAGGATGATTTACCCATAACCAGCTTGGTGGGCACATTTACACTTCGTAACATAGCAGCCACCAGTGAAGCGTAACCGTAGCAGATATCTTTTTGCGAGTGTAAGGTACGATCAATTTGCGGCAGATAGTCAGTCGTTAAGGCGAAGGCTTGATTAGAGTCGTACTTAATATTTTTAATGACGTAGTCATAGATTCTTTGAAGTTTCTCCCGATCTGTTGTTGCGCCTTGAGTTAGTTCGTGGGCTTTTTGAATCGCCTGATTGGTGTCGCTCCAGTCAATGTTTTGAACGGAATTAAGATATACCGCATTGCTATCATTCAGCTTTAACTCTATAGTATCTTGTCCTATCACTTTATATTGGTTGCCACTAAGCTGTTCCAAGATACTAATGTTGTAATGACCATTACCCATTTGAAGAGGGAACACTTCCTCGGATTTTCCGGGTGTCAGGTTATAAGAGTATTTTTGCGCATCTTTGGCAACCAAAATCTTGGTTTTAACGTTAGGTTTAACAGAGTAACGCACACTGACCGTACCATGGTTGACATTGTTTTGATCCAGCCATACAGCACTATCGGCAGCGTAAGTTGTCGATTGTAAGGATGTTGTGGACAGCATAGAAAACAGGAGGAATGCTGAAAATACCGTTTTCCTCATGGAAAAACTTCCTTTCGGTGGCCAGGCTGCCATCTTAATAGAAGGCCCTATAGCTTTGCGTCCCTGCCTTTCGACAGGTTTGCCGTTATCGTATAAAGTTTTTAGGTAAAAAGGCACGACAAAAAGCCACTTCAACCGGTAGCTGGCTGCCATCTTAATAGAAGGCCCTATAGCTTTGCGTCCTTGCCTTTCGACAAGTTTGCCATTTATCCTGAATAGCTTATATGTTTCATTCTATCAGTTAGATGCTATATTAGGCAAGTTTAAATCTCAAATTTCCCTATTTATCGACAAAGATAAGTCGAAGATATTACATAGGCCTCATTTTATACAGTTTCGCCATTTTTTGCGGAAAGAATGAGGCGTTTCTCCGATATGCTCTTTGAACAGGTTTATAAAATGGCTTGTGTTGGGAATGCCCACATATTGTGCGATATCTACAATTGACACATCACTGGTTTTGAGCCAGCCTTGAGCAGCAGTGATACGAACATTAATGAGATATTCAATAGGAGAAAAGCCAATCTGTTTTTTAAAGTTTTTAGCCAGATTGAACTTGTTTAATTCGAACATTTCAGCCAGCGAGTCCAACGTGATCCGTTCACAATAGGACTGATCCAGATATTGCTGTACCTTGCGTACCTCCGCGGTCCCATCTATATTCGCGTTAGAATAAGTGTAGGGATGCTGTAAAATAACCGTCAGTAAATCAACGATAAGCTTGGATGTGAGCAGCTCAGCGGATATGCTTCTGTCAGACTGTACATGTAATAAGGTATTCAGCTTGTCCAATACAACACTTGAATCCTCTATTGAGGTTACAGGCTTGTTGTGCTTGATAAATTGTTCGTAGTAATTATCAATCAGATTGCCGTACAGATTTACACTAATGAACTCCCATGGCTCGTGACAGGCAGTTCTGTACTGTACATATTCTTCGCAATTAATAAAAAGCATGTCATTAGGCCTTAATGTATGTTTTTTCTCCTGATACTGCAATTCCCCTCTCCCGGACAAGGTGAAAAGGAGCAAAAACGAGGTGAGCTTTTTCCGTTCCATTGCATAAGCATGTGTTGTTTTGAAGTAACCTATTTCCTGTATATAAAAAAGGGATGTCTTAGCGAAAGCAGAGGGGGTACGTTCAATTACAACTGGATCTTTTCTCCAGAGTCCCTGGTTATGTTTTTGATTTGTTGTTGTCATATCCAATTCCTTTACAAAAGAGCAATTTTAGCAAGCTAATTGTAGTTTGTTTCATGAATACCCTATTCTTAAACCAAAGTTCCTATTTTTAAAAACTCATTTTATCACATTAAATATGTTCATGGAGTATATATAATTTAGGGATTTTTTTACAAATATTTAGCACGTATCAATGTGAAAAGCACAGTGTGTTCTTTCGGTTTTTCACGTCGTTAACTTGGTGATTTGCAGGATGAAGGTTAAATATGCCCGGGGTGTCAAAGGTCACGTCCTTTCTGATATAAATAAGGACCTTACGTTAAATGTATTATACTTGCCCATTCCACTTTGGGCGTCCATATCCTTTCGCTTTTTAGAAAAATGGGACTTTGTTTCAGGAAAATGATTCGTAAGACTCACTTTATGAGGAGGAGTTCCGGGTCTAATGTTGCGATTTTGTTTCGCGCATATCTATAGAGAGGTGTAGATATGTGAAACTCAATTTGTGTTGACATGTTAAAACTAAATATCGCTCGTTTTACGGAAAATAGAGTGTGGTACGCTTTGGAATTCGTACAGGCAATGATATGATGGGTACTACAGATGTAATATATATTCGACAGTCAGTTTGGAGGATTACAGGATGGGAAAAACAAAAAACACGAAAACAGCAGCGACCTGGTCGCTTGTTATGATGGGTGCGGGCTTTGCTGCTACGTTACCTTTTCAACAATTTGGCTGGGCCCGTCTATTGGCCGGTTCTTTTGAGGCCGGACTTGTCGGAGGATTGGCAGACTGGTTTGCCGTAACCGCACTGTTCCGTCATCCGCTAGGTATTCCGATTCCACATACAGCGCTTCTCCCCAAAAATCGGGGAAAGCTGACCGATGCCCTGGTAAACACGGTCGAAAACAATTTACTTCATAAAGAAAGTATTGCGTCTAAAATTGCCGATATCCGGCTGGCCGATCTGGTGCTGAACAGCGTGGAAAAAGGAATGCGCACGCCGGAGGCGATCGCTTTTATAGATGTTCTAGCCAAGCGAATTGTCCGATCACTTCCGCTGTCGGAGCTGGCCCCGGTGATCACCAACGAAATTAAGCGGCAGGCAACTGAATTCGATATTGGGCCGTTGCTTGAGGCACTCGTTCGGCAAGCTGGAGAGAGGGAGTATGACCAACGCGCACTGGATTATACGCTGGAGCAGACGGAGTCATGGTTGCTGCGAGCAGACACCGGGTTTATGCTTGGAACCCTAGGGATGCAGGCTGTTAGCAGTTTGCAGGTTAGCGGGCTCATGCAGTTTGCTCTGAACGCTTTTCTCGGCTATTTGAATGAGGAGCGTATGGGCGAGATGATCCGTCACTTTCTGCTGGACCGTGTAGCAGAGCTTCAAGACAATGGACATCCGCGCCGTCAGGCCATGCTGGTTGGTATTAACACACAGCTGACCCGCCTGGCTACAAAAGATACTGTCAGGGAGGGACTGAACCACTGGAAAAACACCCTTATCGATAGTTGGGAAGGTGATGTGGCTGTATCGGACAAGCTCGAAGAGCTGCGTGGTCATTTGCTAGATTCTATGGAAGACGGCAGTTATGTGACGGCGTACATTTTACCGTTGCTGGATCGAATGCTGGTTGATTTACGGAAAAATGAGGAACTGCTGGATAGGATCAACTCGCGGATCGTGGCAGGTATTATCGGCGTGTTGGAAGCGAACCACAGCCAAATTGGTAATCTGGTCCGCGAAAATGTTAATAAAATGGATAATGCTTCCCTTATTTCTTTAATGGAGGACAAGCTGGGACAGGATTTACAATGGATAAGGATTAATGGCGCACTCACAGGTTGTCTTATTGGCATAGCGCTTACAGGGGTCCGTATGTTGCTTGAATAGATACGGACAATCTGTGGGGAGGAACAATTAGTGAAAAATGGTGTAGATAAAGGTTGTGAAACCATGGGGATTTGGCATGAGGCGTTGCTTGGTAAACTGTCCCGACCAAAGCTGCTGGAGCAGCGCTGTGAGTGCGGTGCGTTGCGCGGGGACGGTTGGGGCAAGCCGTACGCCACAGTAAATGTGTATTGGATGTTGAATCATGGTGGGGGATCACTAGCAGATGAATAAGCGGAACGTTTTAATTACGCTGTCATTCCTGATCGTGATTATCGGCCTGCGTGTGCTGTGGTTTCAGTATTACCACCATCAGGATTATCCTCGGGCCAAGGCGGGTATTTTGGATCTGAAGGGCCTGGATTTGCAGCAAATCAAGACCTTACCATTAAATGGTGAGTGGGAGTTTTATCCGGGAACATTATCTTCCCCTGCCGAACTGAATTCCTTATTAATGAAGAAGCAGCGTCAGACCATTCAGGTACCGGGAATATGGAGTGAATCGGTATCTCCAGTGGATCATACGGCATATGGAGTTGGAACCTATCGGCTGCTTATTTTAAGTGACAGGCCGGAAGCCACTTTATACGGTCTTCGGATTGGGAGGATTAGTACGGCATCGAACATATTTGTGAACGGCCGTTTAGTTAGTCATAGTGGCCAGGCCTCTAACAAGGTCGAACAGCATACAGGATCAACTGTTCCGTTCTCTGCTATGTTTGATACAAACAGGCAGGCTATTGAGATTGTCATCCAAGTATCCAATTTTGATTTCCCTGCCAGCGGAGGGATCGTGAAGCCTATTATTTTCGGAAGCGCTGAGGCTGTGAATAGCCGAACCAACTTTGCGATCACGATGCAAATAATGGTGTGTATTATTTTGCTGCTTCACGGGTTATATGTAGTAGTTATATTTTTTATGAATCCACAAAAGAAGGCGCTACTATATTTTGCAGGAATTGTGGTATGCACGGTATTATCCATTCTGACAGACGATGACAAGCTTTTATGGGACTGGTTCCCCATCAGTCTGAATCTTTCGTTAAAAATAACCATACTTTCCTATATGGGAATCGGCATGTGTGTACTGAAGCTAGCACAGGCTCTGTTGGTTCGATCTCGAATCATTCAGATTGTTTTTTTAGGCCACTGTTTTTTTGCGGTCCTGGTTTTATTTGTACCCTCATCCAGTCTTCATGCATTTCTTTTGGCTCTTTTAGTATTTTTAGGCATTTCCCTATGTGTTACGGTTCCCACACTTGCTTTTCTTAAAACATTCAGAGGGCAAAAAGAGGCTGTTTTTCTGTTGCTGGCAACCCTTAGCATCGCGTCCAGCATATTGTGGGGCCTGTTCAAAACGAATGACCTCCCCTATTACCCTTGGGATATTGTGCTTGCCTTTGTAGCGTTTGCGTCCTACTGGTTCAAACGGTTTTTTAATACGAACACTGAGCTGAAAAGGCTGTCGGACAGACTGCAGCGCGCTGATCAGGTAAAAAATGAATTTTTGGCCAACACCTCTCATGAGCTGCGAAATCCTTTGCATGGAATGATCAATATAGCACAGACCGTACTGGAGAATCAGGACGGCACCCTGGATGAACCAAACAGGAGAAATATGCAATTGCTCGTTACTGTCGGTCGCCGTATGTCATTGCTATTAAATGATTTGCTGGATGTTACACGTCTGCGCGAAAAGGATATTCTTCTGGAAAAAACAAGCTTGAAGCCACAAGCCGTAGCCTCGGGTGTGTTGGATATGCTTCAATTCATGACCGATGGAAAACCTCTAAACATGGTAGTAGACATCCCTGCTGATTTTCCAAATGTATTAGCGGATGAAAATAGGGTGATACAAATCATGTTCAATCTCCTTCATAATGCGGTCAAATATACTGCCGAAGGGACAATTTCTGTCCATGCACAAATCCAAAGCGATATGGCCAGTATTCAGGTGCGGGACACTGGTATTGGGATGGATGAGGAAACCCAAAAGCGAATATTTCAGCCATATGAACAGGGAAATTCCCAATTAACGGTTATTGGGGACGGGCTTGGACTAGGTTTAAGTATCAGTAAGCAATTGGTGGAGCTTCATGGAGGATCCCTGAGTGTACACTCAGAACTTGGGAAAGGTTCGACCTTTTCTTTCACGCTACCGCTTGATCCCTCGCCTATCACCGACGAGTCTCGAGATCATGGACAGGTGCGCAATGATGAAGCAGTAGGTGCGATCTCTTTAGCCTTTCAAAAAGAAACTGTGATGCAGGTTGCGGCAGGTTCTGTAAGGCCCAGTATACTCGCGGTAGATGATGATCCAGTTAATTTGAGGGTGTTAGAGGGAATTCTCGCATCGGAGCCTTATGATATTGTCACTGTAACCAGTGCCCAGGATGCCTTGCATATGTTAGATCGCCGGGAATGGGATTTAATTATAGCCGATGTCATGATGCCCCAAATGTCGGGTTATGAGTTAACTCGACGTGTAAGGGAATACTTTAGCATTTCGGAGCTACCTGTATTGCTGTTGACGGCACGTAGTCAGCAGGAAGACTTGTATACGGGGTTTCTTGCCGGGGCTAATGATTATATTATGAAGCCTGTGGATTCTATGGAATTAAAATCAAGGGTTCGTGCCTTGACTGAAGTTAAAAAATCGGTAAGAGAAAGGCTCTGGATGGAAGCCGCATGGTTACAGGCGCAAATCAGACCACATTTTTTATTTAATACCTTGAATACTATTACATCCTTAAGTCATGTCGATCACACCAGAATGGTGGCTCTTATTGAAGAATTTGGCAAATATTTAAGATCAAGCTTTAATCCTCAAAACCTCGATCGGGTTGTCTCACTGGAATATGAGCTTGCACTCTTGCAATCCTATCTTTATATCCAAAAGGAGCGTTTTGGGAATAGACTAAACATTGTATGGGAAGTTGACGAGCAGGTGTCCTTGCAGCTACCACCGTTATCGATCCAGCCGCTTGCGGAAAATGCAATCAGGCATGGTATCATGAATCGAATAAATGGAGGGACATTGTGTATTCGTATTCAACATCGGGAGGATGGTGTGGAAATAGCCATTATTGATGACGGTGTGGGTATGAATCAAGAGAAGCTGGATAGTCTACTCAATCATCCAAAAGAACAGGATGGCGGGGTTGGATTACGGAATACGAACCGACGTCTGAAGCAAATATACGGTAAGGGGCTTTATATCAGTAGTCATCCTAATCAAGGTACAACGGTGAGCTTTCATATTCCCCGAACGCGAAGCCATAAACGCTGATCCGCAGGACCTCATACAGAACGGGCTGAAACAGCAACGGTTCTGATGAGGTTCTACGGGTTTCTGGAGAAAATTACTTCAGCCGTGCGAGCGGGTATGTGCCATTTGCCACTCTTTATACCAATTTGTGATTTGTTCACTGGGTTTCTCGTGGAGTTCCTCCCATAAGACTGACGATAACAAATTGTAGCACTGGTTTACCAAGTTATTTTTTTTCATATCAGCATAGGTTTTCATTAATCCCCAATAGGCATCCTCTGCTTGGGGGTGACGACTACAGATGTCCTTATAAATAGTAACGGCCTCTTCAGGTTGGGCGTTTTCTCTATACCACTCTGCCATCTTGAGGGATGTAGATAACCATATTTTATGCAATCTCTGGCGTTCACTTTCAGCCCACCAAAAATCATATTCCTGTAGATAATCTCCTTTGTATAATTCCATTACTTTAACATAGTACTCAATTGATTCTAGATTAAGCGAAGGAGCGGATGAAAGATGGAACTCCCATCTTTCTGTATCTAACAGTACGTTTTGCGTATGCAAAATATAACCGCCATTAGTGTTGGAGATCTCCAAAAAGTTGTGATATGGTCCTATGGTTTTTCTGACGTAATAAGCCGCAGTATATAAAAGAGAGTAAGCCTTATCTTCTTCATATTCCGGCCAAAGCAATTCAATCAAGGTTGATTTCCGGACTAATTGGTCATGATTTTGGAGCAGGTACAAAAATAACTCCTGGGACTTTTTGGTCCTCCACTGAATAACAGTGGGCTGCTGATCTGTTAATTTGAAGATGACATGCTGAAAAACTTGTAAATGGAGAATGGGCTGCTGATCGGCAGTTATGGGAGCAGCGTTATCGTTACGCTTCAGAATACGATTCATGGTTTTGAGAAGACGATCTGGCGTGACCGGTTTGACCAGATAATCCATCGCATTAAGTTCGAAGGCCTGAATAGCGTACTCATCATAAGCAGTAACAAATACAATATAAATATGGGGTTTGTGCTCCAAAATTTGATTTGCTAATTCAATTCCATTTATTTCTGGGAGTCTTACATCCAAAAAGACTACATCTATATTGTCAATAAGAATATAGTTCTTTGCCACTAATGGATTCATAAAAGCTCCTGCAATATGTATACCTTGTAAATTTCCAAGCAGACGTTTCATATAATCCAAAGCTAACTCTTCATCATCGACAATAACAATCCTTGTCAATTTCTCTGATCTTTCCACGTGTGCTTTCTCCTTTTTAGGCAGATACATCTTATTATATAGGATAACCTAGCTGCGGTGAAAAACAAAAGTTGTGTAGGAGTAAAGAATTTAATATAAACAGGCGGGTTGCGATAGGCCACCGTTAAGATGAATGATCGCAAGTCCGCCTGTTTATGATTTTTACTATACTTAAAGCTTAGCTAACAGTATTGGAAATGACATTTTACCAAACCCAGCGTGTGACCTTTTCCAGCGATTGTCTGGATTTTTCCCGCTTGGGTTCATGAGCACGATAACCGAAGGCAGCAATGACTGAAATATCCAGCAGCCCGTTCTCCAGCAGTCCTTCTTCCTCCAAAATAGCATGCACCTGATCGTAGTTAAAGCCCTCAATCGGGCAGGAATCAATACCGATCTGAGCCGCAGCCGTCATCATATTGCCTAAGGCAATATAGGTTTGCTTGGAAGCCCAGTCAAATAACGTACGTTCGTTTTCCAACAGCCGTTGATTTTCACCCTGGAAAATTTTATAGCGACCCGGTAGTGAGGCAAAGTCTTCCTCAGACATACCTTTAACCTCTTTGTACATATACTCCACGTAAGGAGAATCATAACGGACATCCTTGCGCGCCAAAATCAGGACAACATGGCTAGCCGCAGGAATCTGCTTTTGACCTCCGCTGGAAACTGCAGCCAGCTTTTCTCTTAATGTCTGATTTTGTACGACCACAAACTGCCACGGTTCAAAACCGACGGAGCTTGGGGAAAGTCGCCCGGTTTCGAGAATGAACTGAAAATCCTCCTCCGGTATGATGCGATCGGGATCGAATTCCTTCGTGGCATGTCTGAACAGAAAGGCATCCAGAATTTCCTGTTTTTTAGCTGATGTATTGGACATAAAATGTACTCCTTTAAGTTTGAGTTTAGTTGGTACTCTATTTGTTTTCTGCTACTATAATGAGAGCTGATATCGAATATATAGTCATCATATAGAAAGTTTTTTGAGGGAACAAGTACGCACATATTTGTTCCTTGTCATAAGTCTGGGGTTATGATCTACACATCCTGCAGAAAGAAGGGGAATACATGGCACAGGAGATGGAACATGCAGTTAGCGTTAATTTTGGATGTCCGGTAGCGAAAACCGTTGGGGTTATAGGCGGCAAATGGAAGGGAGTCATCTTGTATCATTTGACCACAGGACCTCGGCGTTATAACGAAATTCGACGGACCTTGCCCAATATTACGCAGCGGATGCTAACCTTGCAGTTGCGTGAATTGGAGCGTGATGGTATTGTGCACCGTGAAATTTATAACGAGAATCCGCCGCGTGTGGAATACTCGCTTACCCCGTTGGGAGATACGTTAAGGCCGTTGCTGGACTTTATGAGAGACTGGGGTGTCTTTTATGGGGAACAGAGTGGCGACCCTGTGGCGACAACATCTAATTCGGGAAAGCATTTTTGTTAAGGTGGGGGATAAGGAAAGCCCGCTGATGATTTCATACAAGATGCATGAGATCATCAGCGGGCGAAATCAGGCTAGGATTATTTTTTAAAAGTATACACCTATTTAAACTCGATTATTTAAATTTGCTTATTTAAATTCGATGGCCTCGTTCATTTTTGCCCAAGCTGTTTCTCCAATGATGCCTAGACGCCAGATGGCGATGCCTTTGAGGTCATAACGTTTGGCTAAACCGATCTTGGCGTTAACAGTGCTGTCTTTTTCGCTACCCATCGAAATCCCCAAAATGAGCTTGTCCCGCGAGGTTTCCTTCAAGGCCAGTTGTATGGCTTCATCCACTTTATCCAAAGGCTCAGGCGTAGCCTTTTGTCCGTAATCATAGGCCATGATGATCAGATCGTCCGCCAGATTGCCCAGCGTTTTGTAGTCATAGCCAGAGTAAGAGCTGTTCAGCGGATGCAGAACAACGGTGAGCTTGAGTCCGGCCTGATGCGCTTTGGCCGATAGCTTTTGAATAAAGGCGTTGTAGTCTGAACGCGCTTTGGCTTTATCGCCGCTCCAGCCCAATCCTTCAAGATCTAGCGTAATGCCTTTAAATTGTTTGTCGGTGGCGGTGCTGACGATTTGGGAAATGGTTTGTTCTTGAAGCTGAGCATTGTCCAAAACCTTGGTCAGCTCGTGATTGCCATCTCCAGAATAGACCATCAGGTAAGGGGAAGTCCCCTGGCTGTCTGCCTCCTGCACAATGGACTCCGGAGTTACGGTTCCAGCGGCTTGAGGCCATTTGTATTCTTTGCCGCTTGTCGTAAATTGTCCGTTCGTATCAATTCGACTCCAGCCGAAGGCAACTGCGTTAAAATCCGGTATTTTGGATTTTTGGTCAAAGGAAGACAGCGCATAGAAGCCTACTGTATACATAGCTTCACGTGGCGATGTAATGGAGACCGTCCGTGTTCCCTGGTTCCAGTTCACCGTGGCTCCAAACTGCTGCCCGAAAAAGCCCAGCGGAATCATCGTGCTGCCGCGCACGGTTTGCGGAGCGGCTGTTAGTTGAACCGTTTGTCCGTCCACTGTGGCATTACGGCTACCCATCTTTAGAACCACCTGCTTGGTAGCAGAGCCTTGCGCTTTGGTAGCAGTGATGCTTTGGCTGGCTTGATCCCATTTCACTGTTATGCCAAGAGCCTCAGAAATAGCGCGAAAGGGAACCATGGTCGTGCCGTTCATCATGGCAGGTTGTACGGGGAACGGTAATGGATATCCGTCCAGCATAATGCTGATCTTGCCGGTCTCGGCTTGTGCCAAAGGGCTATAGAAGCCCGCTGCGGTACTCAGAAAAATAGCACTAGATAACAGAGCCTTATTTACGATTTTCATCCTATGATCTCCTATGCTCAATAGATTGCAATGCTATCATGTTAGAATCGTGAGGTATCTACCATTTTACCAAAAAAATGATAGATAGGTGGATGTGATATTAATAGGATGAGATGAATCCGAATAGATAAAAGTTACGAGGTGAACAGTATGAGTGAGAAAAACGCGATGAGCGAATGCGTTGCGCCGATATCAGGCTTTCTGCATATTGTTTCGGGGAAATGGGCTTTTTCGGTCATGGCGGAGCTTATGCTAGGAAAGTGGTTATTACGACATGGACTTGAAGAAGATCAACGGCGAATGGGAAATTACCCATCATAGGGTTGTTCTGGATTCACCTATTCTGTTTTAAGCCTTATCAAACTAAAAAAAGCTGGTGCCTGAACGAACGGCACCAGCTTTTTCTAGTATTTAAGGTTTTATTGCCTGTAATCAAAGATTACTTGCGGCGCTTGAGCGCAATGCCGACCGCTGCCGCACCAAGCACGACTGCAATGATTGAGAGGATAAGTGCTGTCGTTTGTGCAGCAGAGCTGGCTGGAGCAGAAGCGGCAGGCGCAGCTTCGACAGCATTGTTCGAAGCAGGTGCGGGGCTACTACTATCTTTAGCCGTACCTGTGCTCGCATGGCCTGCTGCAGTGCCCGCCGAATCGTGTCCGCTGTCTGCGGTAGGAGCAGGAGTTTCGGATGTAGCATCCGCCGTGATTTTGGTAATGGAATGAGGATTGTTGCTTTCTTCATCGCCTGTCCATTCCACGATACTTCCGTCACTGTAATATTGGAAGGCGTCCCAGGCTGCTGCGGTATTCTGGTCTGCATTTTGTGCTACAAAGCTGAAGCGTTGGTACTGACCCGCTTGAATGCCGTCCTTTTCAGTCGTCCACGTAACGGTGGTTATTTTGCCGGAGCTGTCTTTTTCGGTGGCTACCTTCCAATCCGGTACAGGCTCATATTGCTTGAAAACGACCTCTTTCGGAATTTTCAAGGCGACTTTGGTGGTTGGAATGTTTTTTTCCACGGGTACTTTCAACGTGTACGTTTCCCACGCATTAGGTTGTGAAACGGAAGGCTTAACCGTCACATGTGCACTGGCCATACTTGCAAAAAGCAAGGCACCTGCTGCAATTAGGCCCACGGAGGTTGCAAACCTGGAGAACTTGGATTTTGCTGTTTGAATCGTTGTATTCATATTCATTTCGCTCCTTTTAAGTATAAAATAATTATTTTTTACCGCTTACATGCAGGGTGAATTCAGCATCAACCGCATCGAGTGATGCCGTCAGAGCATGTACTTTTACAGCCCATGTTCCTTCGGAGGTCATTAATTCCTGACTGCGGAATGGCTGTTGTTGCTTTACGGGGAGGACGAATTCCTGTTGATCTTGGTCAGGGTCTGCTGGAGTGAGTGTTAATGTGACCTGCTGGATTCCTGAAACTGCAGCACCTTTGCTATCCTGAACGGATACCTTAAATTCATTGCTGCCCACAGCATTGGGGCTGACTGCCAGCGTAACGTTGTATTCGCCCGTAGTACGAGTCTCCTCGAACGGTACAGCAGGTGGCTGCCCGGGTGACAGGTGAGTGAGCACCGCAGCCAACAGCATCACGAGCAGGCCGACGGACACCTCGGCACGCAATCCCCCGGCGGCTCGCTTGCTCGCCGTCGCTTGCCGTGCGCTGCGGAACTGGCTGGCCGCGAAGGCCAGCATGACTAGCAGCAGCGCTGCTTTGCCGAGCAGAACGAGTCCGTAGGACGTGTTCAGCAGCATGGAAGGAGCCGGAATATACAGCACGGCTCCATATATACCGGTGGCGAGTAGGGCCGCCACCATAGCAAGGCCCCAGCCGGCGAAGCGGCGCAGGGCTGCTTGTCGCAGAGTTGCCCGCTCGTATACGGGCAGCTCTGATCCGGCAACAGGCAGGCACACGACCATGACGGCAAGTGTGCCGATCCAAAAGGCAGCCGCTGCGAGATGGACGAAGTCCGCCGCAATGGCTGGAGCCAGATGGGTGGCCGCTGCCGGATGACCGACAAAGGCCTTGGACAGCATGAGGCTCAGCGTTAGGAGAACTGAGCTGTAGTCCCAAAGACGGCGCTGGCGATTGGAAATGCTGTGATCCAGCGCGTAAATTAGCGTTACGCTCAGGAGCAGCACGAGAATCATCTGGATAAACCAGATTTGCCCTGCCCCAGTAAACTGGAGAGCTTCTCCCAGAATTGGGAGTGAGAAGCCCTCCCCGATGGAAACCCCGGCATCCCATGAAGCCTGAAGTGGCAGGCTGATCAGAATGGCGGCAGACGTTATGCCGTAGCCGCTCCATAGCAGCTTAGTCCAGCGGGGCAATGTGTCAGAGGCCCGCTGATTAAGCTGCTGCTGTTCACTTACATTCTTGTCTCTGCTTATGTTCGGTAAGATGAACAATCGGAAACAAATCGCTCCAAATAGCAGCGACAGTCCTATGTAAAGGAACCAACGGACAGCGATTAAGTCGAGTCGTGATGCCCCTGAACCTTCAGATGCGGTAGCTTGATGGGTATACGCATTGGAACCGCTACCTACTTGAAATGGAATCACTCCATTGACCGGGTGTCCGTCTGCGGATAAAGCTCTCCAATTGACGGTGTAAATTCCATTTTTCATCCCTGGAATCAACTTGATTTCCATGGTGGCTTTGTGCTCCGGGTTAAGCTGTGCTTTTCCCGTGTCGACCCGCTTGCCTGTTTCATCGGTCACTTTGATCGACATGAAGGCAGATTGCAAATCTTCATTGAAGGTAATAGTCACCTGAGAAGGCGACTTGTCCAAAACCTGATTTTCGGTCGGACTGGATTCAACGACAAATGCATGAGCCCACGAAGAGTGAGGAAACAGGATAAGAAGGGGGAGACACAGCAATAAAAGACAAGCCGCACGGGCTGGTCTGGACAGGTACAACATGCCTGTGAAGTCACCTTCTCTCGATTACTTGAAGCGAGGATATCCTCATTTGTAGCATTTTATACGGACAAACCAATGGCTATCTTAATCATAGTGCATATAGCGTGAATAGATGGAGCGAATTATGACATTTATATGAAATTTGAAATAATAATCATTATGCAAAATGCCAATCATATGAAACCCCCTACCGTGATTGAAATCGCCCAGATTTCAATCACGGTAGGGGTTAAGAGGAAGAGCCTATGAGAAATTAGAGGCCTGTTTCCATGGAATCCGTGAAAGCAGGTTGCTTATATTGAATATAGTGGATAAAAATAGCCGTTAGTTCGGGATCGAATTGGCTACCCGAGCAGGCATGTAGTTCTTCAATGGCCTCCTCGAATGTTTTGGTGGGTTGGTAGGGACGCTCGGTTGTCATCGCATCAAAAGAGTCAATGATCGTCAGCATCCGACATAGCCGTGGGATTTGCTCGCCCTTAAAGCCGAACGGATAGCCTCCCCCGTCATAACGTTCATGATGCAGCTCCACAAAAGGAACCAAGTCTATGAATCGTTCGTTGGCTTCGACAATACGCTTGCCCCACATGACATGCGCTTGCACCATCTGCCATTCCTCGCCGGACAGCTTCTCTTTTTTATTGAGGATATTCCAGGGAATCTCCAGTTTACCAATGTCATGAATGAGGGCTCCCAATATTAAACGCCGCTTATCCTCCGGTCCGAGCTGAAGCACATCGCTCATGTCTGCTGCATATCTGAATACCCGTTTGGAATGCTTGAAGGTGTTAATATCCTTGTACAAGAACAGATTAAGCTGCTGCTCAAGATCACGAATATCCTGTCCCAGATCGACCTCGCGCTCCACTTCATTTAAACTGCCGTGCGTATGAACGATGTTTTTGCCCTGTTTCTTGGCGTAGTACAGGGCTTTATCCGCCAGATCGACCAACTGTGATTTGTCGTAGATGTCGATGCGGCTTTGTGCAATGCCTGCGGAGAAGGAAAGACAGCCATGCGGAAAAATTTCGACACCCTCGTAACGAGAATCATTCAGCCTTTTTCGGATAGCATTGACTGTTTCATAAGCTTGTTCAGCGGTATGATTGGGCATAAGCAGGGTGAATTCTTCTCCACCATAGCGGGATACGGTGATGTGGGTGCCGGAGGTTTCTTTTTTAAGAAACTCACCTAGAAATCCCAATAGCTGATCGCCTTTGAGATGACCGAAATGATCATTGTATTTTTTGAAATCATCAATATCAATCAGTGCCAGACTTAGAGGAGTATTCTGGGATTTGGATATATTCAGTTCAGTTTCAAGTGTATTTTCAAAGTAGCTATGATTGTATAGTCCTGTTCTACGATCCATGTTGGCCTTTTCCTCGATTTCCCGATACATGGTGAACATCTGCTTGAACGCGTGAGACAGGAGCATGCTTAGCCCAAGGAACAGCAGAAGTCCCAAAATGCCGTTGAAATAAATCAGCGTGGTCAATACCAGAGACAGGATGAGCGTACATAAATATACGAGCAGGGATTCAGCCAAAAAAGCCTGTTTGAGCTCATTGAAGGACCCTTTGTATGCGACATAAAAGTAGATTCCCAGTGTGATTGTGTTCACCGCAAAGTAGCAGATCAACGCGAGCAGGTAGGAAGCAAAATGATCTTCGTTTAAGGCCCCCTGCGTTCCGCCGCTTAGTTCAAATACTGTTGAAGACAGGAAAATGGAAAGTGCGTAAATGGAAAAATTGACGGCATGCTTCCACCAGGACAGCTCTGTGTGCCGGAACGCGGCAATGATTACATTTAACAACAAAATCAGAATTGCAATTTCGGTGCCATGCACAAAAATACAAGCAAGGTACACGGAGGAATCCATGGACTGCTTGTTACTGGCTGGTGGTAGCTGGAATGTAAAATGCTCCAGAATCAGAACTGCTCCCAATAGGGAATAGATCGTGACCCACTCTGTTGTCGAATAGTGCAAAAAGGACCATTGGTTCGTATACAAGAGAACGATCACGCCTACCATACAGATGAAAAACACGTATATTCCCGTAGCGGTAACCCGTTCTTGCAGCTTTTTTAATATACTCATCATTTCTTCTCCTGCCTTGTCGTATCTTGATGTCAAAGCTACCAGGGGTGAATGGGATAATTTACAATTTTGTAATCGAAAATTTCACATGAAAAAACAGGCCGGAATCCAGCCTGTTTTGTTAAGCCTGTGCTTCCTTTTTTCTTATCGGTGACTAGCCCCCGATTTTGTAACCGGAAGTCAAAGCGATTACGACAGAAGCAACGATAATAGCATTGATAATCACACGGGAGTATTTCAAGTTTTTCATAGGATTCCCTCCCTTCCTTGGAATAAGGTACGCACTAGGCGTGGCGGGGATTGATTTCTTGCTGATTATCCTTCTTTCTTTTCACGACCATAACATTTTGGATAAACAGAAACATCCCGAAGTTCATGACGACATCTCCAATACTAATCACCTGCGTGCGGGGATAGGGCTTGGAGAGGGGAATGATGTCACCAAGCAATGATAAACGCGTGCTCGCATCCATCATGTAATGTTTCGAGATGACACTTCCGGATTTAAGCATATCTGTATAATAGGGACCCAGCACCTCCGAAGCACTCAACGAGACCGGCATCCTGCCGCCATTCACCGCCATAACAATAAAATTCATCAATACGCCGATTAAAATAAGCTTGAATCCCTTATGGTGTCTGTTCAACCAGAGAAATATTAATCCAACCACGTAGACTCCCATAAATAGATACCCGTTAATGGATGCCAGCCAAGCCCACTTTTCCTGAGCATAATAAATAATGAACTGCACCAGCAACAGCACGGGGAACATCCAGCCGGCTATGAGGCGAATTTGACTGAAACGGATCAGACCTTGCCGCCAGCCTCCTCTGAACAGACCTACAATGAGACCCAGTAGCACTCCATCATAGACCATTATTATTCTCCAGATTCCACAAATTTTTTGTTTTGGTTACAGTATGATTCGACCTGAAATTGGTAAATTCCTGCCTGATATATAGCAGTTTTCAAAAAAAATTGCGGATTAGCGTGTAATTATTCGAAGCAGGGCGAAATGAATGATATCATAATATATTGAAGTAATTATTTATATTTTTGTGAAAAGGATGATTATTACTATGAACCGGTTATCCAATACTGTAATGGTTGCCGCAGATATGACCAAATCGAGAATATTATGGATTGCCTTTGTCCTGGGTGCTTTGAGTGCTTTCGGACCCTTGTCCATAGATATGTATTTGCCATCACTGCCTACATTAGCTGACAATTTGCATACGACTACTTCGTTGGCGCAGCTTAGTTTGACCGCCTGCCTGTTGGGTCTGGCAGTTGGTCAGATCGTTGCTGGTCCGCTTAGCGATGTAAGGGGTCGCAGAGGACCGTTGGTGATCTCGCTGATTTTGTACGCTGCTGCTTCGCTGCTATGCGTGTTTGCGCCGAATATCGGTATGCTCATTGCGCTTCGCTTTATTCAAGGGCTTACGGGGTCGGCGGGGATCGTGATTTCCAGAGCTGTGGCGCGTGATCTATACTCGGGGAAAGAGTTGACGCGCTTTTTCTCACTGCTCATGCTGGTGAACGGCGTGGCTCCCATTGCTGCACCTGTGCTGGGCGGAGTAATTTTGAACTTTGTTTCCTGGCGCGGTGTGTTCATGGTGCTTTGTGTAGTCGGCGTGGCTATGCTGATTGCCGTCGTGTTGGGTTTGCCAGAAACGTTGCCAGCTAACCGCCGCTCATCCGGTGGCTTAAAGCAGACGCTAGGAACACTCGGTCATTTGTTTGCCGATCGACGCTTTATGGGCTATGCCTTCTCACAGGCGCTGATTACAGGGGCGATGTTCGCGTACATTGCTGGCTCGCCATTCGTGCTTCAGGATATTTTCGGGGTTTCCCCTCAAACGTATAGCATCATTTTTGCGGTGAATGGTTTGGGAATTGTGCTGTTTTCCCAGCTGACGGGTAGACTCGTGGGGCGCTTCAGCGAACGACAGTTGCTCTTGTCGGGTCTGGTGATTGCGGCTGTAGCCGGGATTAGCTTGCTTACTGTAGCCTTTACCGGAGGCCAATTGTCAGCTGTTTTAGTTCCCCTGTTTTTTGTCGTTTCCTGCGTAGGGATTGTGAGTACAACGACGACTTCATTGGCAATGCAGAGCCAACAGCGTTCCGCCGGTAGTGCGTCCGCCATGCTTGGCTTGCTGCCACTATTGCTGGGCTCCATCGCTTCACCGTTGGTGGGCTTGGGTAGTGGAACAACCCCCGTACCGATGGCGGTCGTTATAGCTATAGCGGAGGTTGGTGCGTTGCTAAGCTTTATCGTACTTGCTAAGGAAACGCGCGCGAAGGCTTGAAATAAGGCGAACTTGAACTGAAAAACTCCCATGGACTGATACGTGAACCATTTCAGTCCATGGGAGTTTTTTCTAATGTTCTGCATTCGAGATCTCCGGTTTCCTTTACGGGGAAAGGTGTCTGTTTTAAGTACATACGAGATGGTTTGTGCACCAGAATTGAAATAAGCATGCAGATATGAACGGGAAAGAAAGGGTCTATTCCGTTGATGTTTAAACCAAAAATGGATACGAAAAGCAGTAAAGTAAGGGTAAGTTTATACTTTTTTGTCGCAATAAACAGCAGGATCATTATTGTAGGAAGTAATCGAAAGAACAATTTTCCGAATACAAATCCGACCATATGAGCGGTAGAACCTTCAAGTGGATGTGTGATGGATAGCGTGCGGGAGGCCATATGGATTAACCGCGACTCTCCACCTGTCGGTTGAGCTGAAATAAATATACATCCAGCGATAATGATTACAAGGATTTTAAACCACAACAGGCCTTGGATAAGCCGTAACAAGGGTGTAATCTTTATTTTCATTGACTTCTAATAAGCTCCTTCGATGTATGATTTGTTATTATTGCTCGTTTGGATAGATATACAAGCCAAGTGGGAATTGTACTTTAATATTATATCAATATATTACCAAAAGAGTAGTCCTGCTAAAGAATGATTATGCGGAGACTATTTTCCTGTTGTTGAGACAGAATCGAACGATATTTCGGTTTCCTGCCAATATATAGTGTGAGATGAAAGAAAGGGGGAGATCAGGATTGGACAACGCAAGGAGGTGGGCAAATTTGACAAAGGATGATTTGATGATTGCTCTTGTTACGGAAACGCTGGCTGGTAGTCGTGAAGCTTACAGGGAACTGTATGATCAAACAATCCATACAGTCTATAGAACGGTGTATTTTCTGTTGGAAGAGAAAGTGGATGCTGATGATGTGGTGCAGGAAATTTATATTCATGTATATAAATCACTTGAGCAATTTGACGAAAGACGTCCTTTTCAGCCTTGGCTAATGGGAGTCGTTATGCGTCAGATCCGGGCTTACCGGAGAAAACAATGGATGAGGCTACGAATCACAAGCAGAGCAAAAAGGCTCGAACTTCATACATCTCATGATTTTTCTGAAGAAATTGTGAGCAAGGTATCAAATCATGCGTTGTTATATGCTGTTCAGCAGCTTTCATTCAAGCTTAAACAGGTCATTGTGTTGCACTATTTGCAGGAATATTCCCAAGAGGAAATCTCCAACATTTTAGAGATACCATTAGGCACGGTGAAATCACGAATTCACGCGGCTTTGCAAAAGCTTCGTTCGAAAGAGCAGCAGGAACATTTTCTAATCGGAAAGGTGGAGAAGATACATGAAGCTTGAGCAAGAACTACGTAGGGTGATGCAGCAGGATGATAACCACGTATTGGCTCCGGCTGAATTAAAAGAAAACATTATGAGTCAAATTGAACGGATTGAAAAAGGAGGATCTAAACCGATGAAAAAGTATATTGTGATAACTCTTCTAGCAGCGGTATTACTGATTCCGACAGGTGCCTTTGCTGCTTACACTTACTTGGCGGATACAATGTATGGTTCACAGGAAAAGCTAATTGAAATGGGGGGATCGCCAGAGGAATATAATAGATTAGAATCCAAGTTGCAACAGGCGCAGGGACATTTAACGAAAGAGGAGTTCACTGTTTTTATGGGGTTATTGAGAGAACTCGGGGCCTATAATCTGAAAATGACGGATGAAAACGGCGCACTCCACAAGGAGCGCTTAAGCGCAGAGGAACAGCGTGAATACGATCATATATCTGCCAAGCTGGAGCCGTATTTTGAGAAGTTGAATCAGGGAAAAGTGCTAACCCAAACGGACGATGGTAAAAAAGATGGCGGTGATTCTGCCATTACGGGCACATCAGATTCAAAAGCCCACGCAGGCATCGATTTAAAGGCAAAAAAGTGACATTTTCATGTAATGTTGACATACCCCATGGGGGTATATTATGATAGGGATATAACAAATGCATGAATGCATATACACAACACAGGAGGCTGATGTATGGCTGAGGAGCAACCTGTTTCCCACACTGAAGTCCATGAGAATCACTGTGGAACAGATGGGGAAAAGACAGTTAGAAAAAGTCATCATTCGGCAGAATTCAAGAACAGTCTCGTATCCCGGTTGAATCGTATTGAAGGTCAGGTTCGCGGAATTAAGGGCTTGATCGAGAAGGATACCTACTGTGACGATGTACTGAACCAGATTGCGGCTGTCCAGTCCGCCCTGAATGGTGTCGGCAAGCTGCTGCTGGAAGGGCATATGAAAAGCTGTGTCATTGAGCGCATGCAGGCGGGAGAGCAGGAAGTGATTGACGAGCTGCTGGTTACGGTCAAGAAGCTAATCCGTTAAGAGTAGTATTCATACACATTATGGGTATTTAAGTACCCCTGAGGAGGAAAAGAAAATGGCACAAGTTACATTGAACGTAGAAGGCATGAGCTGCAATCATTGCGTGAAAGCAGTAGAAGGGGCTTTGGAGAAAGTTGGCGCTATCGGCAAGGTCAGCCTCGAAACGAAACAAGTGAATGTAGAATATGACGAGTCCAAGCTGAACGTTGAAGCTCTGAAAACAGCCATTGAAGACCAAGGCTATGATGTTGTTTAAGCCTGAAGATGTTTTATGTGTGAAAAGATTTGTTTCGAAGGAGAAGCTTCCATATTAGAAGCTTTTTCTTTTTGGATATGATATACCCCACTGGGGTATAGGAGGAGGGTTACCATGGAAAACCGTGCGACCGACGGTGACAAGCAGACAACGCTTCACATTACGGGGATGTCCTGCGCCGCCTGCGCAAGCCGTATTGAGAAAGGTTTAAATCGAATAGATGGTGTGGCACAGGCTAATGTGAATTTGGCTTTGGAGCAGGCGTCAATATCCTATGATCCCAAGCAGGTGGAGATCCCTGAGTTTCGCGATAAAATTGCTTCTCTTGGTTTTGGAACCGTGAGCGAAGAAGCAAATCTGAATGTGACGGGCATGACCTGCGCGGCTTGTGCAACCCGAATTGAAAAGGGATTGAACCGGATGCCGGGTGTGACAGGCGCTACGGTAAATCTGGCAATGGAAACGGCTCATGTGGAATATGCGGCAGGGAGTATTGCGGTCGGTGATCTGGTGAGCAAGATTGAGCAGCTGGGCTACGGAGCGATCCCGCAGAGCGCTGAGGACAATATCGCGGATGTCCGCAGTAAGGATATCCATCGTAAAAAATGGAAGTGGATTGTGTCCGCAGTGCTATCGTTTCCGTTGTTGTGGGCGATGGTGGCTCATTTTTCCTTTACGTCATGGATTTATGTGCCGGAACTGTTTTTGAATCCGTGGTTCCAGCTTGTGCTGACAACACCGATTCAGTTCGTCATCGGATGGCAGTTTTATGTGGGCGCGTACAAAGCGCTTCGCAATGGCAGCTCGAATATGGATGTGTTAGTTGCACTGGGTACGTCTGCGGCTTATTTTTACAGCTTGTACCTTACTCTGCGTCCGTCTGATGTCATGGAGGGCATGAGGGGGATGGCGGGAACGCCTGTCATGACCATGCCTGAGCTGTATTACGAGACAAGCGCGGTGCTAATTACGCTTATTTTGGTCGGTAAATGGTTCGAAGCGGTAGCCAAAGGACGTTCGTCCGAGGCGATCAAGAGCCTGATGAGTCTACAGGCGACGACGGCACGTGTGGTACGTGATGGACAAGAGCTTGATGTACCGATCGAACAGGTACGTGTGAAGGATATCTTTATTGTACGTCCGGGCGAGAAAATCCCCGTCGATGGAGTGGTCGTGGACGGACGTTCGGCAGTGGACGAATCCATGCTAAGTGGTGAGAGTCTTCCGGTTGAAAAAGAAGCGGGTTCTGCAGTTACAGGGGCTACGCTCAATAAAAATGGGGTACTTCGTATCCAGGCTGAGCGTGTGGGTGGTGATACGGCATTAGCCCGTATTATCAAGGTCGTGGAAGATGCGCAGAATTCCAAGGCACCGATTCAACGGATTGCCGATCAGATTTCTGGTATTTTTGTTCCCATTGTTGTTGCTGTCGCTGTGTTGGCCTTTATCGTCTGGTTTTTCCTTGTGACACCAACTGATTTTGCAGGCTCACTGGAGAAAATGATTGCAGTTCTCGTCATTGCTTGTCCTTGTGCGCTGGGATTGGCTACCCCAACGTCCATCATGGCAGGATCAGGACGGGCCGCTGAATACGGTATTTTGTTCAAGGGCGGCGAGCATTTAGAAATGACCCGTTCGGTCAACGCAGTTGTATTGGATAAGACAGGTACGGTTACGAACGGCAAGCCAGAGCTTACGGATGTTATTGTTGGAGCAAGCAGCTTGGCTGAAACGGATTTGCTGCGTTTGTTGGGTGCGGCAGAAAAAAGCTCGGAGCATCCGCTGGCGGAAGCCATTGTAAAGGGGATTGCAGATCGAGGCATTGAGCTGGTAGGGCCGACGGATTTTGAAAATATTCCGGGTTATGGTGTGAAGGCTCATGTGGATGGCAAGCAGGTATTGGCGGGTACACGCCGATTGATGAGCAGGGAAGGCATCGCGATAGATGACTCTGCCGAGCAACATATGAATGAACTGGAAAGCGCAGGGAAAACAGCGATGCTTGTTGCTGTAAATGGCACCTATGCCGGACTAGTGGCCGTAGCGGATACGATTAAAGAAACGTCACGTGAGGCAGTTGCCCGTCTGCGAGCGATGAACATTGAAGTCATCATGATTACGGGTGACAATGAACGAACCGCGCGGGCCGTTGCCGCCGAGGCCGGAATTGAACGGGTGCTGGCGGAGGTGCTGCCTGAAGGCAAGGCTGAAGAAGTGAAACGACTTCAGGAACAGGGGTTGATCGTAGCCATGGTCGGGGATGGTATTAACGATGCACCTGCGCTGGCTACTGCTAATATTGGGATGGCGATGGGTACGGGAACGGATGTGGCAATGGAGGCTGCCGATATTACCCTCATGCGCGGTAACCTGAACAGCATTCCTGACGCGATCGAAATGAGCCACCGGACCATGACTAATATACGGCAAAATCTGTTTTGGGCGCTCGGGTATAACGTGATCGGCATTCCGATTGCCGCTTTGGGCTTCCTTGCCCCATGGTTGGCGGGAGCGGCTATGGCGTTTAGCTCTGTTTCGGTCGTGCTGAATGCGCTGCGTCTGCAGCGGGTGAAACTGTAAATGTATTGATGTATTAGGCAGGACTCCTGCTGTCGGACCTTTGCAGCGAGATAAAGTTTTTATTAGAGCAAGTACGCACAATTTTGGTTTTCTGCGTGCTTGCTTTTTTGTTGTGTTTCAGTTGTTTTAACCCATGCTGTCGACCTTCTCGCGTTAGGTTGCTTATCATTCGTGAAAGTTTCATAATATTTGTAGAGTGCCATGCAAGCATGCAATAACTTCTTCGTACACTCACAGCTTGACGCAGATAAAGAGTTTATATTATGGATTAGGAGTGAGGCAGTCATGAATGATACGATTTCCTTGTTGATGAATCACCGGTCTATGCGAAAATTCAAGTCAGACGCCGTTACCGACGAGCAGCTCGCAGCTATTGTGGCAGCTGGCCAAATGGCTTCCTCGTCCAGCAATGTGCAGGCATATACCGTTATCGCTGTTACAGAGCCTTCTTTGAAAACAAAGCTGGCCGAGTTGGCGGGGGGGCAGGCTTACGTTGAACAATGCCCGGCGTTTCTGGTATGGTGCGCAGACCTGTATCGTTTGAAGCAGGTCACGATCCATCATCAGCCAGGTCAGCCTTCCTATGAAGGGTCCGTCGAAAATTATACGGTTGCGACCATTGATGCCGCGTTAGCTGCACAAAATGCAGCGATAGCCGCTGAATCACTCGGCTTGGGCATCGTCTATATCGGGGGCATTCGTACTAAAATAGCAGAGGTATCCGAGCTGTTAGGGTTACCTGAACTGGTATATCCAGTGTTTGGTATGTGTATTGGTGTCCCGGATCAGGAAGGGGGCATACGCCCACGTCTTCCACTGTCCGGTGTTTTGCATATGAACGGTTACGACAAAAATCAAACGATGAAAGCCGTGGAGCTATATGATCACACATCGTCTGAATATTTGAAGGAACGTACAGGGGGACAACGCTCCACCCCTTGGTCCGAGCAAATGGCGGCAAGATTGACCGAGCCCGCACGTTTGCAGATGAAGCCGTTTTTGGAACAGAAGGGTTTTTTGAAGCAATAAGAGTGGAACAGCGATAAAAATAACTCAGCAACTATACAAGTGGCATGAAGCCATACGCTACTTGAGAAATACAAGAACCTCCTTTTTACGCATGATGGAGTCCCGCGTAAATAAAGGAGGTTCTTTGCTTTTGCTACAATTTGTGGTTGTAACCTTTCAGTAAATAGCCTATATGCCTTTATCAATCAAATAGTGAGAAGAAGCGTCTCGTATTTTCATAAAATAATTGACGTACGGCAGATTCATCTTGATTTGTCAGCTTGCTATACGCGCGAATGACGTCGGCAGTCATCCGTGGATGTGTCTGTTGTCCGGTAAAAGGTCCCTCGAACGACCAGGGGCCGTCTGTCTCTGCCATGATCTGATCAGACGGATACTGTCTTGCCAAACTGCGGATTTCTTCTTCGTACAGGAGATCCGGCGTGAACGAGACATAATATCCGTTCCGGGCCATGCGCTCGGTCGTGGCGGCAGAGCCTTTGAACCAATGGAAATGCGCCTGTGTGACGCCGTGACGTTCCAGAAGGTCGCAAGCAGTATCGGCGTCCTCATAAACGGCGTGCAGGACAATGGGCTTGTTATGCTCGCACGCAAACTGGATAAAACGCTCCAGTAGTGCTATGTAGGGAGCGAGGTCAAAAGGAGTTCCGCTCTGTGAGGCTTCCAGCCGATTGTAATAGGGCAAACCGACTTCACCCACGGCGATCATCTGCTGTACATGTTCGTCCATCCAGTCGAACAAGAGGTCAAGCTCAGCTTGTGGTGGAAGAGCCTGTTCGGGATGAAAGCCGAAGGCCGATCGTACCAGCCCGGGGTGACGCTCAGCTAAGCGCAGATTGGCTCGGCTGGATTCAAGATGCATTGACACGGCGATCACGGCTTCGACGCTGCTATCGGCAAGCGAAGCGAGCAATAGCTCCTGTTGTTCAGGCGGGTAGCTGTCTACATGAATGTGCGCGTCGATCAATGGAGCGGTTGCTTCCGCGTTCAATTTCAATGCAGACAGAATATTCACATCATTCATCACGATTTACTCCATCGTCTGAGGTGTTTTTACGCACGCTTTCAGCGGTGTCGACCTCGCCGTCCAGTTTGTGCTTTTCCTCGCGCATCCAGCTGGTCATGGTCCGCTTCCATTCAATAAAGCGCGGATCGAGGGCGATTTCTTCCCTGCGCGGGCGGGGAAAGGGAACATTTACGACATGCATCACCGAAGCAGGTCGCGCCGACAGCACATAGATGCGGTCGGAGAGCAGCAGCGCTTCTTCAATGCTGTGGGTGATGAACAGCACAGAGCGGCGGTTCTTCTCCCACATCCGTAATAACCATTGCTGCATGTCTGCACGTGTCAGCGCATCAAGTGCACTGAACGGCTCATCCAGCAGCATTAATTCCTGCGGGCTGAGCAGTGCGCGAAGAAAGGCCGCACGCTGTTGCATTCCACCAGATAGCGTATGCGGATACGCTTTCGCGAATTTGCCTAGTCCAACCTGCTCGAGCCATTGCAAGGCTTCTTTGCGACATTCGCGTTCACTGGCGTATTGAGGGTGTGCTGCTGTATCTTTACGTGGTGCATTTTCTTGCCCGAGCAGCACGTTGTCCAGCGTGGTGCGCCACGGGAAAAGGGCGGGCTGCTGCGGCATATAGCTAATATGCCCGCGTTCACCAGTCATGTCCCGTCCGTGCATACGGATACGTCCCTGCTGCGGCTTGAGCAGCCCGCCGATGATGTGAAACAGCGTGCTTTTGCCGCTGCCTGACGGACCGATGAGGGAGACGAATTCTCCCGACTTGACGGTCAGGGATACATCCTGCAGTACAGGCAGTGAGCTTCGTTTTTCGCGGAAGGCGAGGCTGATCCCGTCCAATTCCAAAGCAGGAGGAGCAGTTGAAGGCTTCTGCTGTTCCCCGGCTCGTTGTTCATAAGCCACGTTGTGTGATGATAAGTCAGTCGGATGCAGACTCATACGCGCCACGTCCTTTCTTTGATGTTTTCATTCAATGTGGAAGCTATTCTTGATCCGGTTTCCAGCGAACCAGCCATTTCTCGAGCAGTAAAATAACCACAAACATGAGTAAGCTAAGTGCAACAATGATGCCGATGGCGGCAAAAATTAGATCCGTGCGATAGGCCGATTTTTGCAGCAACATATAATATCCAATTCCTTCACTTGCTCCGATCCATTCGGCAATGATCGCGCCCATCACACTGTAGGTAGCAGCAATTTTGATACCAGAGAATACTTGTGGCAGGGAATGTGGAAATTCCAGCTTCATAAAAATGGCCATGCGGCCTGCACCCGACATCCGCATATAGTTCATCATCATACGGTCCGTCCGTGTCAGCCCGTCCATGGCCGCTACAGCCACGGGGAAAAAGCATACTAAGGTAATGACCATAAGCTTGGGCAGCACCCCAAAACCAAACCACACCATGAGCAACGGACCGAGGGCGATGATCGGAATGTTTTGACTAAGGATAAGCAGCGGATACAGAGCTGACTTGAGAAAAGGGATAGTATGAAGAATAATAGCGATCAACAGTCCCGTTGCTGTCCCTATAGCGAATCCCGCAAGTGTCAGGCGAATCGTGGCCCAAGTATGGGCGCTGAGCAGAGCTGACTGAGCCAATCCTTCCTGCACGATCAGAGATGGGGCCGGCAGCAGCCAGGATTCAACATGAAAATAGGAAACCGCTCCCTGCCAGGCCGCCAAAAAGAAGAGGACCGCCACAAGGGGCGGCCATACGCTTTTCCACCAGGATGCGTTCTTGCCTTTCGAATTCATGGGCGATATTTCTCAGTCAGCTTGTTCATGCTGATACCCTGTGGGTTATGTGCGATTTTGATCTGGGAAATAACGCTGGGACTGCCAGCTTCCGTCAAGGCCTCGTGCATTTCTTTAACCACTTTCAGCAGCTCGTCCAGCTCGCCCTCCATAGTCGTATCCAATGGGTTCACCTGATGCTTGACGCCGGAACGCTGAATGACCTCAATCGCCTTATCTACATAAGGGTAAGAGTCCTCGTTATTAGGAGTTTTAGGGATTACTTGAATACTGAGCAGTGTGTTAGCCATGCGAATTCACCTGTCCTTTATTTTGATTGTTATTAAAAAAATATGGTGGTTTAAGGCGGGGAGACCGCTTCGCGTTTCATTTGATCTTACGATCGCTGTTGCCGTGGGATTCTTTGAATTAAATTTTAAAGGTAAGAATCCAACGGCAAAGGCGAACGCTTCGCTTCTCCAGATTCAAATGAACCGCTACGCTGCCAACCGCCTTAAAGGCATCTTAGTTTTTGATAGGTTGTGTGGCATTTTTACACACAAGCGCATCTGTTTTTGCGCTTTAGATACTATGACACTAAAGAATAACCAAGTGGAACGAGAACGAAGTGGGCGGAATGGTGCTGTACAAGCGTTAGCGTTCGCCTTTGTACCCAGATTTCAACCTCTGGAAATTCATAAAAGAAATCTGGGTACAACAGCGATGGGAAGCACCATCCGACTGCGTAGTGGCGCTTCGTTCACTTCTCTAATTCAGTCTTATTTAGCGTTTTAACAAATGATCAGCGCTTGGGCAAGAAGTCGTTTGTGAAGGCTTTATCCACTTCCAAAGGTTTACTGAGCAACTTGCGTTCGTACATCCAGTCCGAATAGTTTTGCCATACCTCCGCTTTTTGCACGCCCCATTGCGCGGCATCGTCTTGATAACGCGGGCTTAGCCATTTTTGGCTGGCGAGTACCAATTTTTTGTCCAATTCCGGCACAGCTTTGCTTAAGATATCCGCGGCTTGTTCCGGATGGGCGATGGTGTATTCATAGCCTTGTGCCGTAGCATCCATGAACGCTTTGACTAGCTCGGGATCATTTTTAATCGTCTGTTCATTGCTCACAATCACAGGCGTATAGTAATCGAGGCTTTTGGAATAATCTTTTACATACAGCATATCCAATGGCTCACCCCGAAGTTGAGCCTCGATCCCGGTCCAAGCGTAGAAAATCCAGGCAAAGTCAATATCCCGCTTCACGGCTGTAAAGTAGTCTGCATTGCCCATGTTGACGATCTTTACTTTGCTCACATCGCCTTTTTCTGAATCCATGATGGATTTCATGACCGCTTCTTCTACGGGTGAACCCCAACCGCCGTATTTCTTACCTTCAAAATCTTTCGGGCTTTTAATTCCGCGATCTACCGGGGCTGCGAAGCCAGAGGTATTATGCTGAATCACCGCAGCGATGGATACGAGCGGTACGCCCTGCGTACGAGCTTGTGTAACGCCTTCTTGGTAGCTGATACCAAAAGGTGCAGCATTAGAAGCAACCATTTGATCGGCTCCGCCTGAACCGGGTTGAACAATTTGGACATTCAGGCCCGCTTTTTCGTAAAATCCTTTATCCTTGGCAACATAGAGTCCCGTATGATTCGTATTTGGTGTCCAGTCGAGCACGACTTTAACATCTTTGAGCCCCTTTGTCGGGGTGGACGTTTGAGTGTCGGTAGCGGGAGCCGCCTCTTGGGATGTAGGTGGACTTCCGCCGCAAGCGGTCAGGATCAGGGCCATAAGCCACAGACTGATCAGTCCCAGGCTTAACATTTTCATGCGCTTCATTGTTGTGTTCTCTCCTTTTAATTACCCGTTATCCGTCCAATCAGACAGCTTATGTTCCCCATTTTCATAAAAATAACATCTGCCGGACGCTATCTTTCCAACAACCTAATCTTCAACAAAAAAAAGCGCCCCGAGATTCCGGGACGCTTGCGCTTGTATATACCAAAGTAAGGGATGGTCCTATGTAAAAAAAGGCACATCTTGCTTAAGCATTCCTACGCTGGCATTACCCAGATCAGGTTGTAAGGGTCAGTGTCTTGGGACACACTCTCAGCCGGCCGATTCCAGCACCCCTGGCATTGTATGGTTTAATGGGTTCGTTTATTCGGGTTTACTACGACGATTATATGCCTTGAAGGCAGGTCTGTCCAGCATTGAGGAAGAGATGACGGTTCATTTGTCGAACGACAGGGTACACTTTTACTGTGAGCTAGATCTGAAAATGAACATGAATCAATCAGCACCGATCGGGTCATGTTATTTTCAGAACAGCTGCGTAGGTATATTCAGATGGGCTGGTGTCAAATGGCATGGCCGTAGAAATTCTAATTCGTGAAAAGGAGTTGTTGTACTGTGGGTAAAACGGAAACATTGGATCGCAGCCAACTGGAACAAGCCATTGTGAAGGCTTTGGATAACAACAAATTTTGCTCGTTAGGTACGGTAGAGGGTGGCAAACCGAAAGTACGCTATATGGCCCTTTTTAACGATGGAATGAACATTCATCTGGCGACGGATCGCAAAACGCATAAAGTGGATGAGCTAAAGGACAATCCGAATGCTTATCTGCTATTGGGTTATGAAGTTGGCGGTACGAAGGAAGTCGTAGAAGTGGAGGCTACTGTCCAGATTACAGCTGATGAAGGGCTGCGCAAACAAGTGTGGAACGATTCCTTGAAGGAATGGTTTTCCGGACCGGATGATCCCGATTATGTCATTTTGGACGTGAATCCGACTCGTATTGAGTATGTGGGTCAACAAACTGAGCGCCAGGTGTGGAAGAAATAGAAACGAATATAAATGGATAAGCCAGTGAATCTCCGATTCTTTTAGGAGGTTTGCTGGTTTTTTATTTTGTGAGAAAACTAATTATTTTTTCATAAATAATTTAAGTAAATGACTACTCTTTTGTCCGGCGTTGGATTAAAATAGAAATGGTGGGTTCAAAGCTTACATATATGTGCAAAAGTATGTATATGAAGCATACACCTTAATGAGGAGGGGTATATTTTGTTATTTCGTAAAAATTGGTTTAAAGGGTTTACAGCAGCAGTTGTAGCTTGTAGCATGATGGTGTTTTCAGCCGCTCCAACCTGGGCAGCTAGCAATTCTCGCGATAGCGCTACAGTGAATTTGCGAATCATGGAAACAACGGATATTCACGCGTCGCTGATGAACTACGATTACTATTCGGACAAAGAAACCAACGAATATGGCCTGATTAGCACTGCCAGTTTGATCCAACAGGCGCGTAGTGAAACGAGAAACAGCATGCTGTTCGATAACGGTGATTTGTTGCAGGGCAATCCATTAGGCGATTATATGGCCAGAAACAAAACCTTCGAGAAAGAAGGCGGTGTCCATCCGGTCTACAAGATGATGAACTTGATGGGCTATGATGCGGCGACAGTGGGCAACCACGAATTCAACTACGGCCTCGACTTTCTGGAGAAATCGCTCAAGGGAGCCGATTTTCCTTACGTAAATGCGAATGTTTATGTTGATAAGGGGGGGCAAGCTACTAAAAATTATTTTACCCCTTATCAAATTCTTGATAAAACAGTAACGGACGAGAAGGGCGAAGAGCACTCGCTTAGAGTGGGCGTAATCGGCTTGGTCACACCTCAAATTATGCAGTGGGATGAAACCAATTTAAAGGATAAGGTCGTTACGAAGGATATTGTGGAAACGGCGAAAAAGTTTATTCCTCAAATGAAAACGGAAGGTGCTGACATTATTGTCGTGCTTGCGCATACAGGTTATGAGGATGTACCACAAACGCCAATGATGGAGAATGCCGTTAAATATTTGAGCCAGGTGGACGGGATTAACGCTATTCTGTTTGGGCATGCTCATAAATCTTTCCCCGGCCCTGATTTTAAAGAAATGAAGGGTGTAGACCTGGATAAAGGAACCATTAATGGTGTACCGGCTGTGGAAGCTTCCTCATGGGGCAAGGAGCTGGGTATTATTGACCTGAGCCTGGAAAAGAAAAACCGCGTGTGGAACGTAACTAATTCCCAGTCTGAAGTGCGTCCGGTTGTGAATACCACAAATCAGGCTTTGCAGTTTACTCCTGACTTTAAACTGACAGATGCAATCAAGGAAGAGCATAAAGGAACGCTGGATTATATTCGTCAACCTGTAGGAACAACGACTGCACCGATTACCAGCTATTTTGCATTAGTGCAGGACGACCCGTCCATCCAGATTGTGGCGAATGCACAGAAATGGTATGTTCAAAACCATCTTAAAGGAACCGAATACGAAAAGCTTCCCGTATTGTCGGCAGGCGCTCCATTCAAGGCCGGCGGTCGAAACGGAGCTGAGTATTACACCAACATTCCTGAAGGTACGGTAGCGATTAAAAACGTGTCCGACCTGTATGTGTACCCGAACACGGTGCATGCTGTAGAAGTTACAGGGGCTGAAATTCAGGAATGGCTGGAGTGGTCTGCGGGTCAGTTTAACCGCATTGATCCAAACAAAACAGAGGAACAATCGCTGATCAACAAAGATTTCCCGACCTACAATTTTGATGTCATTGACGGAGTGAATTACCAGATTGATGTAACTCAGCCTGCACGATATGATGCCAAGGGAACTATTATTGATTCTTCAGCCCATCGTATCAAGGATTTGCAATACAACGGGAAAGCTATTGATCCTGCACAGAAATTTATCGTAGCGACCAATAACTATCGTGCTTCCTCATCCAAACTGGCCAACCCAGATGGCAAACGAATTGTGATGGCAGCGCCGGATGAAAGCCGTCAAGTCGTTGTTGATTATATCCGTACAAACGGAACGATTAATCCATCGGCAGATGGCAACTGGTCTATTGCTCCTTTTGGTCAGGCAAAGGTTACTTTCGAGTCTTCACCTGATGCCAAAGAGGTGCTTGCCGGAAATCAACAAATTTCATTCTTGAGCAGCGCGGCAGATGGCTTTGCCAAATACAGCTTAAAAGCTGGCGTGAAGCCTAGTGCAGCAACGACTCCTGTAAAGGAAGCTGTGGTTCCTGCAAAAGCAACAGCGAAGCCAGCTGCTAAAACGACCAAACCTGCGGCTGCTAAACCAGCTAAAACAACGAAGCCAAAGGCGTCCAAATAAACTCGGAGTTCTGATTCCACTGAATATCAGAATTGAGCAGCAAGTCTCCTTATCCAAGAGACTTGCTGCTTTTTGATTCTAAGGATAACAGTCCCGAATTTATCATGGGTGTAGAAGGCTTTATTTTTGTCGAATAACACTTAAGTCCTAAGTTATAGCTGAGAAAAAGCTTATTTTTTGTAAAAACACGTAATTATATAGTGCTTTTGTTCTAGTTATCTGTGATATAATGGTGAAAAAATCGGAAAATTGTTCCGAGGAGGACCATTATGACTTGCAGCAATTGCAGCATCATATTACCTATTAAGGATCAAGGATTGCTAAAAATCAGGCATTCCAGGGTGTCGCTTACTCCAGCATTAAATGGCTTGGGTATGCTATCGGAACAAATGAAGCAGGAACAATGGCGTGAGGGCGGCATAATGTTTCGCTATGAGAGCCGTTCAGAGCTGGAACGGCTGGTTAATGGACTGGCTCGTCTGCCGCAGGAATGTTTGAACCATATGGAAGTTGCAGTGACTCGCCTGCATCATATCGAAGGATATGAAGACTGGCTTTTATTTAGCCAACTGCAAGCCAGACTGCAACATCCGGATCTCGTGAGGATTATTAAGGATCAAAGTTTTTCCAGCCATATGCAGCCTATTGTTGACCACAAGCTGAACATTATCGGGTTTGAGTTTTTGCTGCGTCCGTCACATGCAGAGAGGCCTTTTCAGCCTTTCCGACTGTTTGAAATCGCCCGTGAAGCTGGCTTGCATGCTCATCTGGATCGCTCGGCTCGTATTTCCGCTATTGAAAAAAGTGCAACATGCCTTCCAGCGGGAATTAAACGCTTTATTAACTTTCTCCCTTCAACCATTTATAATCCGGCTTATTGCTTGAATCATACCTTTGAGACGATTAATCGGTTATCCATGAATACGGAGGATTTTGTGTTTGAGGTCGTAGAGACGGAAGAAATAGACGACCTTAATTTTTTACATCATATCTTTGAACAATATCGCAAACGAGGAGTTTCGGTGGCATTGGACGATGTGGGGGCAGGTTATTCTACAACAGAGCTTATGAATTGCCTCCAGCCGGATTATGTTAAAATTGACCGCAGTATAATTGACGGATGTCATTGTAACAGTGAACAGAAGCGGCAAATTACAGGGATTGTGGAATCAGCTTATCGTTTTGGCGGCCAAGTGTTGGCTGAAGGCGTAGAGCAGATGGAGGATTTTGAATTTTGTCGTGAAGCAGGTGTGCCACTGGCCCAGGGTTATTTGTTTGGCAAGCCGGAGCCCGGTCCGCCCCCCAATTTTATGCTTAGTAGCGTAATATAGTCAGGAACAAATTTAAGTAGACGTAGTTTATAAAAATTGGAGCTTAAATAAGGCTATCGCATAAGCAAATTCCAATTCTATTGGACAGCGCTTATATCACCATTAATGTAAAAAAAACGCGAGTGCAGAGGTTATTTCCCCCCTGCAACTCGCGTTTTTTGGTCATGCTTGCCCACCTGAGCAAGTTCTAGACAAGCGAAGCCACCCAGTCTCCAATTTTACTTGGTAAGGAATGTTAAAAGCCCGGAAGCAGTTTACGACCGTTTTTATTTTTAAAGTAAAGATTGACGTCTTGAAGACAATTGGATACAGTGTATTATATAAGAAACATTGTTTCTTGCGTAATACGCCGTATCCATACTAGGTGAAAAGTTTAACATTACAGGGAGGACAACCAAAATGAAAGCAGTGCAACTGAAAAACGGTTTTGGCTTTGAAGAGTTAACCTTGACGGAACTTGACATACCGGTGCCGGGACGGCTGGAAGTTCTGATCCGCATAAGGGCAGCATCCCTAAATTACCGGGATTTGGTAATTATCAACGGAGTAATGCCGATCGGCATTCAATTTCCCTTCATTCCGTTATCCGATGGAGCGGGTGAAATTGTAGCTGTGGGCGAAGGGGTGACAAAATTTCAGGTTGGACAAAGGGTAGCGGCAAATTTACAACAGAAATTCATTGGCGGGAGCACCAGAGCGGAGGTCTTAAAGGACAGTCTGGGAGGCCCGCTCAGTGGAGTGGCGGCTGAATATATCGTTCTGCATGAAGAAGGGGTCGTCGCCATTCCGGATCACCTTTCTTGGGAGGAGGCTTCCACCTTGCCGATTGCGGCATTAACCGCATGGAGCATGCTGATGGAATCCGGCGGGCTGCGAGCGGGGGATACGGTGCTCTTGCAAGGAACAGGCGGTGTTTCCATCTTTGGGCTTCAATTCTCTCTGATGGCGGGAGCACGGGTAATTATCACATCGAGCAGCAATGACAAGCTGGAACGGGCAAAGGCTCTCGGCGCATGGCAGACAATCAACTATTCGCAAGTTCCCGAGTGGGATAAGGTGGCTCTGGAGCTGACAGGCGGCGGAGTCGACCATGTCCTGGATGTAGGGGGAGCGGCAACAATGGCGCAATCCATCAATGCACTTCGTACCGGAGGGACTGTGAGCATGGTCGGATTCTTATCGGGCTTGACCATTCCTGAGTTCGATGTCACCAGCATTTTGCAGAAGGCTGCGACGATTCGCGGCAGCCAAGTCGGTAACCGGGAACATTTCGAAAACATGAATCGTGCCATTTCTCGCCATCGTTTACATCCTGTCATCGACCGGGTATTCCCGCTCAGCCGAATCGGCGAAGCCTTCGCACTTTTGGCTGAAGGAAAACAGTATTTCGGTAAAATCGTCGTTCAAATATAAATATTATTCACATCACATAGGAGGCACTCTAATGCCCAGTAAACCTGATTTATCTGTCAAAGATTCTCAAGGAAGAAAGAATAAGAAACCGCGTAAATGGGTACGCAGAACCGGATTATCGCTGCTGGCGGTAATCCTTCTGGGAGTGGTTATTTTTATGCTCATCCCTTCCCCTGTCCAGCCTGCAAAATGGCTTGCACCTTCGGCCCCCTCTTTTGAACAAGCGGGTCCATGGCAACAAAACAACAAACTCAGCTCCGCAGAGCTTGTTACAGATGCCCCTAAGTTTCCGGAATTTATCACCTTTGACAAGGAAGGAAATTTATATACGGGAGACTCCGACGGGAAAATTTATAAGGTTGCCTTTGATACAAAGGGCAATCCGCAAAAGGCCCAGCTATATGCAGATACCAAAGGAACGCCCAATGGACTTATGTTTGACGCAAGTGGAAATCTGATCGTTACGGATGTTAAGAAGGGGCTGCTGTCGGTAGAACCTTCCGGAAACGTGACGGTGTTGGCCAATCAAGTCGACGGCACACCGATCTATTTGGCCAACGAGCTGGATATTGCCAAAGATGGTACCATTTATTTTTCTGACACCTCCAATTATGGCAGTGTAGTCTTCAAAGAAATCGCTGAGAACAAGCCGCATGGACGTTTGCTGAAATATGATCCGGCGACCAAGCAGACGACAGTTCTGTTGGAAGGCCTTTATTTTGCGAACGGGGTTGCCTTGTCTGCGGACGAAGATTTTGTGCTTGTGGCAGAGTCGTATCACTACCAATTGACCCGATACTGGCTCAAAGGGCCGAAGAAGGGGACCTCAGATATTTTTGCGGATAATCTCGCCGGTTTTCCGGATAACATTACGCGTGATGATCAAGGCCGTTTCTGGGTCGGTCTCTTCACGACACGTATTCCCTTTGTAGATCAGATGCATGGAAGCCCGTGGCTGGCTGGAATGATGGCCAAATTGCCTCAATCGCTGCTCAGCGGTGCAAGCGCACCTGTGAAGCATGGGCTTGCTGTGGAGCTTAATCCGCAGGGTAAACTCATCGGAAGCTGGCATGATCCTGAAGGCTCGCTTTATGGGGTAACCACGGCTGTAAACCATGACGGATATTTATATATAGGTACAGCTCCTGGAGGCAGCCAGGGTGTTCATCGCGTGCTTTTAACCAAATAAGCTTGGGGAGGGTTTAACATGATATTGGATGAGTTGAAATTATCCTGGAAAGCGAAGGAAAACCTGGCCGGGAAAGTAGCTTTGGTAACAGGCGCAAGCAGCGGCATTGGGGCATCGATTGCAAAAAAACTGGCAAAGCGAGGCGCGTATGTAGCTGTATTGGCACGCCGTCAGGAGCGATTGGATGAATTGGTTCGCGACTTGCACCAAGAGGAATTGTACGAGGTCATGGCAATACCTGCCGATATCCAAAAAGCTGAAGACGTACAGCAGGCGGTCCACGCCATTCTTGAACGCTGGGGGCGGCTTGACATTATCGTTGCCAATGCCGGCTTCGGGTATCGAAGCCCACTGGCAGAAGTGGAACTGGAAAGATGGGAGGAGCTTTACAAGACGAATGTGCACGGTCTTGTCCTGACACTGAAGTACGGACTTCAGCCAATGAGGGAACAGGCCAAGGGGGATGTTGTCATTGTCTCCTCTATTGCAGCGAAGGAAGTGGTTGCCGGAGGAGGACTATACAGCGCTACCAAGTACGGCGTTAGCGCCATAGCCTCTGCATTGCGTTTGGAGACCAGTACGCAAGGAATTCGTGTAACTGCGATTCACCCCGGGGCGGTGGCGACGGAATTTTCGCAGGTGGCCGGATATCCCGAGCAGGAAATTCGGGCGTTTGCTTCGAGCGTTTTGCCGCTGCATCCCGATGATGTTGCAGAAGCTGCCCTTTATGCACTAGAGCAGCCGGAGCATGTCAATATTCCAGAGTTGACCATTATGCCTTCGAGGCAGGTCCAGCGGTTCAAATAGAGCGATATTTATTCTGACACAAACCGGGTATGGTCATCACCGATGCCGGGTATGGCGGCGAAGAGGAATACGTGCCTTCGCTTGACCATAACCTGCTCAAATGGGTGAGCATGAACCAAAAAGCGCGAGCTACAGGGGGGAATAACCCTTGCACTCGCGCTTTTTTATACTAATGACGAAGCGTGACTGTCCAATAAAGTTTAAAACCAGCTTTGGGACAGCTCCATTTACTATAGAGCAGACCATATCCTGTGAAAATTTTGGCCCCACGTTCGCTCATCCAGTCATCGTGAGCATGGCTATAGTGTGATAACGTATAGACCCAGCGGTGTGGTTGCGCTACCTGCAACCATGAAGCTGAGAGAATAGCTGGACTTGCCGGGAGGGACGCTGATATCAGCCAATCGGCATACCTTGGTATTATCTCGTAGCAAAGGGATACCATATACACGATCATCTACGCGTACAGATCCGGCGAACGCGCCCCCACGTGGATTCGCGTAGATTCGTACGATACGTACCTCGTCACTGTCATTAACGATGGGAATCGTCGCGTTGTATATGGTTCCGAATTGTCCGCGATTATCAAGCGCAGGCCCCAGCTCGCTGCGTGCCCCGGTAAACAGCAGATCGGCAGGAGTCTCGCCGTTCAGCTTTTTGGTGGCACACGCCCGATAGTTGGCGCTCTGCCCCACCACGTACTTTGGCATCCGCGCATTCGTTTCGGAAAAGGACCACACCCCTCGTGGATGCGCCTGTGGTGGAGGTACGGGAGGAAGCGCATCCGTATGAATCTGGCGCAGATCGGTGTGCGTATCCTTGCTGACCACGGTGCGAATCACATAATCCAGTGTACCGTGGCCTTCAGCAAATTCTACTGTGAGGTCATAGATGAATCCGGCCAGCGATCCTTCGGGCAGCTCAAATTCCTCCAGCAGGGCGGTGCCTTTGCCGAATTTATGACGGTCTGCTGGCTTCAGACGTTCCATCGTACCCGCCAAACAGCTTTTGGCAATGGATTGCCCGACATCTATAATCCAGTTGCCATCCTCAGGTACAATCTTAAGAGCACGTTTAATATGACGTACTTCCAGACCAGCAGCGCTTTTGTTCTCTACGGTGATGCCCAGTTTGACAGGGTTGCCAATTTTGTTATAATGCCAGCCGAAAATGCGATGCTTGACCGTCCGGGTTGTGGCTCGAACCACGTCATGCCATAGGGTGGCTTGCTCGGTAGGTACAGTCACATGGGTAAGCGTCTCCGGGTTATCGCTAAGCATCAGGCGGCGTGTTCCCCCCTCAGTGGCTGACTCCACATCCACATGGATATTGGGCGGGATCACAGCAGATTCCACAATCAAATCCTTGGGCTCCTTGGGTCGATGGTTCATATCAATTCCTCCTTTTATTCAAGAATGGCACCGCCTTTGGTTCATGTATATGGGCAGTTCATAAATATAGGTAACGCCAGATCCACTTATACAACCTGTTTTACAAAATATTTTTTTGAAAAATCCTCCGCAGGTTATAGCGGCTCTGCTAATGCGTCGAAACAAGCTTACAAGCCTCTTATTCCCCTTCACCAACGATTCGCATACAGGTATTCCGTGTATCTTAAGAGCATAAGCTTGGATGTATAGAGAAGCTACAGGAGGGAAACATGCTTAAAAAAATATGGTGGAAGGAAGCTGTTGTATATCAGATTTACCCGATCAGTTTTCAGGATTCTGACGGAGACGGAAAAGGGGACTTGCGAGGCATTTTGTCCAGGCTGGATTATCTGTGTGAGCTGGGTATTGATGTGATCTGGATTTGCCCGGTGTATAAATCGCCCAATCACGATAACGGATATGATATTAGCGATTATTATGCCATTATGGATGAGTTTGGAACGATGGAGGATTTTGATGAACTCCTTCATAAGGCACATGAACGAGGCATCAAAATTATGATGGATTTGGTATTAAACCATACATCGGATGAGCATCCGTGGTTTACAGAGTCGCGCTCGTCCAAGGATAATCCGAAGCGGGACTACTACATATGGCGAACAGGCAAAAATGGCGGATATCCGAACAACTGGGAATCGTATTTTTCAGGTTCTGTATGGAAATATGACAAGCTAACAGACGAATATTACATGCATCTGTATTCCGAGCATCAGCCGGATCTGAACTGGGAAAATGAAGAGATGGTGGCCGAACTTTATCGCATGGTAGAATGGTGGTTGAAAAAGGGAATCGATGGCTTTCGCTTTGACGCCATTGCCCATATTGTCAAAGCCGAAGGATTGCCGGATGCTGATAATCCCGACAAACGAACCTTGATGCGGGCCTATCAGCTCTTTTCCAATCTGGAACAGGTACATGTGCTTCTGCGAATGCTGAATGAGAAAGTGCTGGAGCGTTACCCCTTAATGACGGTCGGTGAAACGTCCGGTTTAGGACCGGAACAGGCGCTTGATTATGTGGGAGACCAGCGGCATGAGCTGGATATGGTTTTTCAGTTTGAACACATGTTTATTGATGCACAAGGGCCAGGAACGGAAAAATGGAAATCCAAGCCGTGGACACTGGTGGAGCTGAAAAAAATTATGAGCAGCTGGCAGACAGTGCTTCATCAGGAAGGATGGAATGCCAATTATCTGAGCAATCATGATCAGCCACGGGCTCTCTCGCGATTTGCGAATGATGGACAATATCGTGTGGAATCGGCCAAAATGCTGGCAACCTTTACGCATATGCTAGAGGGTACGCCTTATATTTATCAGGGTGAGGAAATTGGCATGACGAATATCGCATTCCCGTCAATTGATGATTACCGGGATGTGGAAACGTTGAATTATTATGAGCAACAACGGAAGATAGGTGAACCGGAAGAACAGATTATGGCGGCGATCTGGCGAAAAAGCCGGGATAATGCGCGCACTCCCATGCAGTGGAATGCTGGTCCTGCGGCCGGATTTACCGATGGAGAGCCGTGGATGAAAATTAACGATAACTACACGCACATTAATGCGGAGGCAGAAAGAAATAATCCGGACTCAATTTTCCACTATTATCGTAAGTTGATTGCTCTGCGTAAACAACATGAGGTTATGGTCTATGGCGAATACAAGCTACTGTTGCCGCTCGATACGGAGCTGTATGTGTTCACTCGCATGCTAGGACAAGAGCATCTGCTGGTTATTTTGAATTTCTTTGACCGTGATCCGGTGTTCCATTGGCCCGAGGAAGAGGACCTTCCTGTCGCCAATACCGAGCTGCTTCTGTCCAACTACGAGCCGATACAAGGGGAAAATCTGCTTGAGTTGAAGCTGCGCCCTTATGAAGCCAGGGTGTACAAGTTAAGCTTAGAATAGGCATTCTCGCAGTTGAATATGAAGTTCATTTAGAGGATATTTTTGAATTCCCCTTGCCACGGAGTAAATAATTTCATATACAACTTGTATGCCGAGTTCTAAATCCATGTCCGTTTTCTTAAGTTTATTACAACAAGAATGGCGAAGTAATAAAAACACATCCCCTAAAGTGCCATCAGGTCCTCACGAATTTTTCAATGTTTACTTTAGGGGGCTTTACCGCTTAGTGATAATGCTTAACCTTAAGGTTGTCTAGACTTTTAAACTCATACCCTTGCTTGCGTGCCTCGTCGATGATAGAACCAAGCGCCTCGGCATTGTCCTTGGATACGGAATGGAGCAGAATGACCGCTCCAGGGTGGAGCTGACCCATGACTTGACGATAGGCATAGTCTGTTCCTTGCTGAATATTCGTGTCCCAGTCTTTGTAAGCCACAGACCAGAATACGCTCGTATATCCGGCTTCTCGACAGGAAGCCAATGCTTTTTCACTAAAAATGCCGCGAGGCGGTCGGACATATTTCATTTCTTTTTGCCCGGTTAGCTCTGCCGATGCATTTCGTACCCGATCCAGCTCAGACCGGATCTCTGCCGAAGAAATGGTACTCATATCAGGATGGCTCCATGAATGGTTTCCGATAATATGGCCCTCACTCGCCATCCGGCGCATCAAAGCTGGCTGGTCTTTTACAAAATGCCCGGTCACAAAGAAGGCGGCCGGAACCTTCTTGGCCTTCAATACATCCAACACCTTGGGGGTATATCCATTCTCATAGCCATTGTCGAAAGTGAGAAATAATTCTTTTTTAGTCGTATCCCCCAGAAAGATGCCACCCTGTCTTTCGATCAGGTGCATAAAGCCTTCTTGTGCAATGGAAGGCAGCTCGCCTCCCTTACTTTTTTTAAACCCAAAATGATAAGGCTGTCCGTCAACAGTCTGAGAAGCCAATGCGGGTTCCCCAGTAACTGCCAACATCCCCATAACCGCAACGCATAGCCACAAGGTAAATATTCGCTTCATCTATGTTCCTCCGCTTCCGTCCCGTTCGGGTAAGGTGTGTATGCTTCGGCATATCCCTACCATCTGCAACATCGCGCTTATTTATGCAAAAAATGTTCTCATATTAAGATGAACACGGCTGTTGATAATCTTCTTAGCTATCTAACTACTCCTCAAGGCAGTCGGAATGCCGGAGATGAACGGCCTGGAGGCCGCCGAGTGGATTCAACAGTTGGACTCCCATATTCATATCGTCTTTGTGACTGCGGACTCGGAGTATGCTATTGAAGTGTTCGAGCTGCAAGCACTGGATTACTTGTTAAAACCCGTTCATGCGCCTTACTCAGATGATATCTGCGGTCTCAGGTGACGCACCAGTTGTACGTGCAATTGAAAACACAGACGCTACCTGCGTAGACTGCTTGCTGTACTGGCTCAGTTTCGCTCAAAAACCGCTTCAAAGGTATCTCCTTGAAGCGGTTTTTTGCGTGAGTGGAAATATTCACTTTTTGTGTGAATTATCGTGTTTTCGTACGGTATTCTTCATATTTCTGCGAAAGGATCATTTCTTTTTTGTATAGTTTGGATCGAACGCTACTACGGGATATTCAGGTGAGATGCCATTCAGAAGCGGCTGCTGTTTACCTTTAATATATTGACCGAAAAAAGCTCGTACATACGATCTAACTTGTTCCCGGTGGTTTCGCTTTTTTTGCCGTATTCCGTAGGCGCTTTTCATCAGCATTCGCCTACAGAGGCTTATGCCTTTCTTCTCGTCTTGCCGTCGCCTTCTTTCGCAGGCTTCACTGACCGAGCAGGCGTTGCCTTCAGCACAGCGTATCCATAGGGTGGAAGCTCGGCATGCAACCCCTTCGCTCCTGTGGAACACTGGCTTTCGCCAAAGGCTAATTGCCATTCCTGCTCAGGAATATCCAGTTCAAAAACGTGATCCTCATCGGAACGGTTGAGCAGCACGAGCAGCACCTCTTCCTCGCTGCGGCGCTCGTAGGCAAGTGAAGTGCCCTCTGGCTGTGCCTCCAGGAAAGTGATACTTCCCTGATCACGGAGGGCCGAATGTGCCTTACGAAGCGCAATCAGCTCACGGTAAAAGTCGAACAGCTCACGGTCCTGCTTGTCGGTGTCCCACTCCATGCACTTGCGGCAGCCCGGATCGGCATCTCCATCCAGGCCGATCTCATCGCCGTAATAGATGCAGGGCGCGCCTATGTACGTGAACTGGAACAAAGCGGCCAGCCGCATCAGCCGCTTATCATCCCCGCACAGTGTCAGCAGGCGCGGTGTGTCGTGGCTATCCAGCAGATTGAAGGCAACCTCAGATGCCTGCTGTGGATAGCGGGCCAGCTGTCGTCCGATGGCGAAGGCAAAGCTTTGGGCATCGGTCACTTTTTTGACGAAAAAATCATTTACCGCGTAGGTGAACGGATAATTCATCGTTGCATCGAATTGGTCCCCCTGAAGCCATTCAGACGATTCATTCCACATTTCACCCAAAATGTACGCATCCGGGTTGGCCTGCTTGACCGTCGTGCGGAATTCCCGCCAAAAGGCGTGATCCACCTCGTCTGCAACATCCAGCCGCCAACCGTCGATGCCGATCTCTTCAATCCAATGCTTTGCCACATCCAGCAGGTACCTTTTCACCTCAGGATGTTCGGTGTTCAGCTTGGGCATCATCGGTTCCAGCCCGAATGTATCGTAGGTTGGTATATCATCGACTACTTCCAGCGGAAAGCTATGTACGTGGAACCAGTCTTTGTAAGGCGAGGCTTCGCCCTTTTCCAGCACATCAACGAACGGTTTGAAGGTACGCCCCGAATGGTTGAACACCGCATCGAGCAGTACCCGGATTCCCCGGTCGTGGCAGGCTTCCACCAATTTTTTTAACGTCTTCTTGTCCCCGAAATGCGGGTCCACCTCCATATAATCCTCGGTATCGTATTTATGATTCGTCGTCGCCTTGAAGACAGGAGTCATATAAATGGCGTTAATTCCCAACTCGTTCAGGTGATCCAGATGATCTAGAATGCCTTGCAGATCACCACCGAAAAAATTGTCTCTTCGAGGTGTGCCACCCCAGGCCTCTACACCTTCCGGGCTAATGGAGGGGTCACCGTTCGCAAAGCGTTCCGGGAAAATCTGATAAAACACGGCATCCTTCACCCATGCAGGTGGCTTAAGAATATCAATCGGATTTAAAAACGGGTATTGGAACAGACTGTCTGGGTTTTGAGGTTCCTTGGTGGTAAAGTCATCCTCGTTCATCCAAATACGTTCCTCGCCGTCTTCCAGCAAAAATCCATATTTCAGCCGACGGTGAGTAGGCTTTATGGTGCATTCGTAGTAATCAAACCTGCTATCGGTGGCAAATTTGGACATCGGAACAAGCTGTCGGGTGCGATCCCAGTCGTATTTATCTCCAGTAAGAGCGTGAACGGTACTCAGGTCATTCTTCTTCGCACGTAGCCGTAGAAATATCGTTTCATCGTCATAACCAAAAGCCCAATTGCGTTTCGGGTGATGGTATATCGCTTCCAGCAGCATCAGCTAGGCCTCCTTTTTCACGAACATTAGAATTTGAAATTGTGAAGCGTATGTCGTATAAGGTAGTTATTAACCTTTTTGAGTGGGTTATGTACCATAAATGCTATAATGCCCATTACATAAAAGAAAAACGATAAGTAGGTGCCCATGATGAAAACAAATGTGTTATACATCGAAGATGACCAGGATATTGGTGCTTGGACGCATCAGTATTTGGAAGAACGAAATTACGCTGTAGTATGGCTTCGCAGTGGGGATGGGGCTGTGGAAGCAGCCCGTACGTGCCAACTCGTGATTTTGGATGTGATGTTACCCGGTTTGGATGGATTCACCATTGGGAAGCGGCTTAAGAAGGAGTATCCGGAGCTTCCGATTCTTATGTTGTCCGCCCGTACATCCATTGACGATAAGCTGCAAGGACTGGATTTCGCCGACGATTATGTGACAAAGCCCTTTCACCCGGACGAGCTCATAGCGCGTATGGAGATTTTGCTGCGCCGATCAGGAACCGTACCCGAAGAATCCTTACAACTGGGGCATCTCTCCGTGTTCTCTCCTGATAACCGTATTGTGAACCGTGATACCGGGGAGGAAATTACGCTGACAGGCAAGCAATATCATATTTTTGCTTATTTGCTGCGGCATTTGGGCCAGATTATGACGAAGGAGCAAATGTATGAAGCTGTATGGGGTGATCCATATATCGACGGAGACAAAACTTTAATGGTCCACATCCGGCACTTGCGCGAAAAGCTGGAGATTGATCCTGCGGCCCCCCGCATCATTGAGACGATCCGTGGGGTAGGCTATCGGGTGAAAGCATAATGAGCAGGAAGCGCAAGGATTGGAGGAGGCTGCACCCCAGCTTTAGGCCGGGTCAGGGAGGTCGGTTTCGCAGTTCACTGTTGTTCCGTTATTTGGTCATTATTGTGGTTGCTATGATGCTGTTGCCCATTGTGTTGCCTGTTACAGCCTTGATATATAGCGTGTTATTGAATTGGGGGGCGGAGTTCAAGCCTAAAAACGCTTCCTATCCCTCTGCTAGCCATACCGAAAATAGCTGGCATCGCGAAGCTGTAGCTTTGAAGGGAGCCACACCAGAGCAAATCTCAGCCCATCTGCGCAAAATACAACAAAATATGTTCCCTAACTCACAAATATTTTGGGTGGATACCGCAGGTAAAACAAGGTTGGAGCTACCGACACAACCTAACATGCCAAAACAATGGAACGCTGCGCAGGCTATAGCTTTTATGAAGCAAGCAAGCTATGAGGGACCGTTTACGGTAGTAGCCTTTATTGGCGGGGGCAAGAATGATGTGAATCAGGGCTATATGGTGTTAAAAGTGCCCCGTTCGTTCTTTGAACAGCCGCCTACAGATAGTAGCATGTTGATGTACTACCTCTTTTTTATTGTATTGGTTCTGGCAGCTTTTATATTCGTATCTCTTCTGTTTTTTGGAGGCATTCGTCGTAGACTGTTGCAGCTTCAGGCCGCCATGTCGCAGCGAGGAGAGGATGGATTACCCATTCTCGTTACCACCGGACGCCCGGATGAAATTGGCAAGCTGGAGGAAGCGTTTAATCAGATGGTTGAGCAGTTGGCAGAGAGTCGGGGACGTGAGCGTCAGGAGGAAGAGCTGCGGAAGAGACTGGTCGCGGATCTGTCACACGATATTCGGACGCCGCTTACGGTCGTGCGTAGCCATCTGTATACACTGAATGCGGAAAATCTGAGCAGCAGAGGGAAGGAGTCGATTACATTGATGGAAAACAAGCTAAAAGACCTTGGGAGTCTCATCGACAATCTGCTCACCTATAATCTGCTGTCCAGTGGCAAATACACATTGAATAACGAACCGCGTGATATCCTGCGGCTAGTAAGGGAGTGCGCGGCAAGCTGGTATCCGATGTGGGAAAAGGAAGGTTTTGAAGTGGATATCGACCTGCCCGAGCATAGTATGGTGTGGAAGGTCGATGAGCAAGGCTTCCGCCGTCTGCTGGATAATCTCTTTCAAAATGTAGTTCGCCATGCTGCTTCAGGCCGATATATCGGTATTCAAGTACAGAAAGATAACGGGACAGAGGCATTGGTCATCGCAGATAAAGGGCCAGGAATGGAGCAACAGCCCAGTGAAAAAGGAGCCGGGATTGGCTTGGCGATTACAGAATTGCTGGCTCGCGAAATGAATCTGGAGAGACATATTGACAGTTCATCAGCCGGGACCCGAATCCGTTTTTTAAACAAAACTTAAACTCAGAGTTCCCTTGGCTTTAAACTTGGCACGTTACGATAGGTGTCGAGGTGAGGAACTTGAACGAATACATTATTGAAACGAACAGTCTCAGCAAAATATACAAAGGCCGCGCGGCGGTTAACCAGCTGGACCTGAAAATAGGGCGGGGAGATATTTACGGATTTCTCGGTCCAAATGGAGCGGGAAAAACGACAACGATCCGCATGCTGCTTGGACTCATTCGCCCAACTCGAGGAACGATCCGTATATTTGGCAAAGATATTCGCAGACATAAGCTCGATATTTTGCGTAAAGTCGGCTCGTTGGTGGAGTATCCTTCGTATTACGGTCATTTGAACGCCATCGAAAATCTGGAGGCCATTCGCCGTATTTTGAACGTGCCCAAACAGAACATTGCGGAAGTATTGGAGGTTGTTCGGCTGACCAAGCATGCCAAACGTCCGGTCAAAGGCTACTCGCTGGGTATGAAGCAGAGACTTGGTATTGCAGCAGCCCTGCTCGGGAATCCCGAAGTACTTATCTTGGATGAGCCTACAAATGGCTTGGACCCGGAGGGTATCCAGGAAATGCGCACATTGATTCAGGCGATGCCTAAGGAACGGGGAATTACTGTGCTGGTATCCAGCCATCTGTTGAGCGAGGTGGAGCATATGGCGAATACCGTGGGCATTATCCGTGAAGGAGAGCTGGTCTTTCAAAATACGATTCATAATCTCCGTCAGGAATCTGCGGGGGGGATTCGGATCGTAGTGTCGGAACCGGAAGCAGCCCAATTGATTGCACGTGAACAGGGCTACCATTCGGTGAAGGACGGGGCGGCGCTGGATTTTGAAAACATGAATGATGCGGCTGTTGCGCTGCTGGTCAGAAGATTGGTCGAAAATACGCATGCCGTATACCGTGTGGAGGAACGTCGCAAATCGCTGGAGGATATGTTCATGCAGGTGGTGGGCAAAGGAGGGGCTTCTCTATGATGCTGCGGGCGCTGACTGCGGATCTGCTCAAAGCGCGCAGAAAGGGAATCTGGTTCTTGGTGTTTCTCGGTCCCCTTGGGCTAGTGGCGATGCAGGGACTGAACTTTGGACTCCGCTATGACTATCTGATTCCGCGATACAAGGGCCATTTGTGGGAATCCTTGATGGATAACATCGCTATGTTTGTCCCCCTTGCGCTGGTGCTAGGAGCCACCATGGTCGCTTCCATGTTGGCGAATGTGGAGCATACGTCTAATTCCTGGAAGCAGCTACTGGCCTTGCCGATTTCCAAATTCAGCGTCTATATGGCCAAGCTGACGCTGGCGATCTGGATGCTGTGTGTGTCCTGTGTACTCCTGACGGCCGGAACGTGGGGACTGGGCATGCTACTCGGTTTCGGGGGAGAGCCGGCGCCGATTGGAGAATTACTACGGCTTGGGTTTTGGCCTTTAGGTGGCACGCTGCCTATGCTCGTATTGTTGTTGTGGCTAACGGTCACGTTCCATAATCAGGCGCTGCCTGTAACACTGGGCATTACGTTAGGCATTGGCAGCTTGTTTGCTTCACAGCTGTCTGAATGGTTTCCACTGGCTTGGCCGCAATTCGCATGGATTGCACCTCAAGCGTGGATGTTTGCGTCCGTCGGGTGCGGAACGGGTGTGCTTCTCAGCCTGCTGACAGCGGCCCATTTTAGCCGAAAGGATGTGGCGTAATGTTCGGAGGATATGTACGGCTGCTTTCTGTCGAACGTATGAAAATGGCCAAATCGCCCGTCTGGCTGCTCGCGCTCGTCAGTCCGGCGATTGCCGTCCTGATTGGCTTGCTGGCGAACCCGGGAGGGAACTGGCAGGTGTTGTTGTCTGCCATGCTTACAGTTCATGCGCTGCTGTTCATGCCGATGCTGACCGCCGTGTTTGCATCTCTTGTCTGCCGATTCGAGCATGGGGGCGGCGGTTGGAAGCAACTGATGTCATTGCCATTGTCCCGCACCAGTCTGTACGCGGCCAAGCTGACGATCATTATGGCCTTGGTCGGATTGACCCAGCTACTGTTTGGAGGGGCGCTGCTGGGTGTTGGAGCTGTGCAGGATATGAACGGACCGATTCCTTGGGCAGTGATCGCTCAAAGTCTGCTCGCGGGCTGGGTTGCCTGTCTGCCGCTGGCTGCCCTGCAGCTTATGGTGTCTTTTCTGTGGTCCAGCTTTGCTGCACCGCTTGCGTTGAATTTCGTTTTCACCGTGCCGAATATTTTGGTCGCTAATTCTCAGACCTACGGTCCGTACTATCCATGGACACAGCCTTTATTGGCGATGATGCCCAGTGGAAGAGACAACTTTGGGGCGTTCATGGTGCCAGTTGATACACTGTTGACGGTTGTGCTGGGTAGCTTTGTCGTGTTTGCAATTGCGGGTCTGACGGTATTTCGTTATAGAGAGATATAGGGCAGATGTAGGAGGTTAGCTTTCTGTTAGATGGGGCTCACCTCCATCTGCTTTAATCTTTTCATTCTTACGGATCACTTATCTTAGAAAGGGATATGGAGCTGTTTCAACCTCTAGCTCGAGAGGTTATTCTAAATGAAGCATAGGTAATCAGGGCATACATAATACCGTATAACGCCCATGCGTCCAAGTTGGATTTGAAGGTGGCTATACTTGTTGTTATAAACAGGAGAGGAAGTAAAAGAGCGATCCCTACAGCCAGCAGAACCCTCAAATGAAGAATTGAACAAATAACCCCAATTATAATAGCGACTAGAGGACAGATGAGCAGAGTGGGAAAAAGTGGATTCAGCTGGTGAAAAACTAAATAAATCATATGAACACCTCGCTTTGAAGAGAATGTGTAACTCAGTAGCTAGTTTGTACCAAAGAAACGAACCATTTCTTTATTGGAGCGATAACTTAAGGGAATGACAGCCTCCTCGGCACCTGTCTTTAAATTGTAGCGTCGTATTTCTCTGACTCTATCCATAGGATTCTTTTTAACAAAATCATAGAGTATGTCTATGGAATCTCCCGAAATATGGGTACCCGATATATACCCTCTTTCAGCCTCCTTTTTTTGAATAAACTCTTTGCTTTGTTTTAATTGGATTTTTTCTGTGTTCTTTAAGAAAGAATCCATACAACACATTAATTTTTTATTGCAGTACAAATAATTATTGTCTATTCTCTGTTATTGGTTTATTGATCATTAATTTATTAGTTATCTATCTATTTTATAACATAATCGAAAAGTTTAGATTGATCGAAGAAAATGTACAATTGCTAAGACAAATGGAGTACCAGGACACAACTTATGAGAAGACCGCCAATTCATTTAAAAACATCAAGCGGATTATACACGATACGAATAACCATCTCCTGTTTATAGTTAGATGTATCGAGGAGGGAAGATTACACGAGGCCTTAGGATATATCAATCTAACTCTGGACAAAATAGATACTTCGTATCATAGAGTAAGTACTGGAAATCTGGTTATTGATGCACTGGTAAGTAATACATTAAATATTGCACAGGATAGCGGAATACAGGTAAAATATAAAATTAATCTTCTGGATGTCAATTTGAAAGTTGAGAGATATGATCTCTGTGTCGTGTTGGGAAATATACTGGACAATGCAGTTGAAGCAGCAAAATTATCAGATCAGATAGGTAATAAGAGCATAGAGATTATTATTTTTTCTAATAATCATACACTATTTATCAATGTTATTAACATGATGAAGGATTTCACCTGTAGCTTGCATACGAAAAAACAACAGCCCGATTTTCATGGAAACGGGTTAACTAACATTCGAAAGATTACGGAGAAATACGAGGGGAATGTAAGCATTGAGGCTATTAATCACAGGTTTAATATTATGGTCACTCTGCAATTTTAAAAAGGATACCGTTTATTGGAGAAAGTGAAATTTATGAGATACATTACACCGGATTGAAGGAGAAATATTACAGCTCAATCCGGCGTAATGCACGTTTCTTACACTAAGCCTGAAATGGCACGAATATTATTGCTGATAAGGCGGCAAGAGGCATCAAACTTAGCTTGCTCTTCAGGGCTTAGCTCCAGCTCGATAACCTCCTGAATTCCTCTGCTGCCGATGATCGCCGGAACGCCCGTGCAGACATCGGTGTGCCCGTACTCTCCGTCCAATACGGCAGAAACCGCTATAATTTTACCATCGTCATTCAAAATGGAACGGGTAATGTACGCCAGCGCATTGGCAATACCAAAATAAGTGGCACCTTTGCGGGTGTAGATCTCCCAGCCTGCATCCCTTGTTTTACGGGCAATGTCATCTAGATCGACGTGGCTGAATCGTTCCTTATGCTGACGCAAAATGTGCAAAAGCGGCTTGCCGCCAATCGTGACGTGTGACCAGGCGACGAATTGGGATTCGCCATGCTCGCCAAGGGCATACCCCTGTACGCTGCGTGGGTCTATGGAAAATACCTCGGAAAGCAACGTCTTGAGTCGGGACGAGTCAATAGAGGTGCCTGTGCCGATGACCTTGTTGCGCGGTAGACCGGATATACTTTGCACCAGATAAGTTACAATGTCGACAGGATTAGCGGCAATGACGAAAATACCGTCGAAGCCACCCTCCATAATGGATGTTACAATTTCTCTGGTGATAAGCACTGCGTCGTCCAGTACAGACAGGCGGTCTTGACCCGGCTTCGGGTTGGCTCCAGCCGTTATAATCACAACGTCCATGTCCGTGCAGTCTGCATACGTGCCTGCACGTACCTTGGTGCGTGTGGACGTAAAATCCATACAGTGGGACAGATCCAGTGCATGGGCCAAAGCCCGATCATACGTGCGGTCAATCATCATGATTTCGTCACAAATGGACTGATTGACCATTGAGTAGGCACAGCTCGAACCGACCATTCCCGCGCCGACAATAGCTACTTTCCTTGCCTTCCCCTTCATTTATGTTTCCTCCTCGTTCCAGCGAACGTTAATATGCTACAAATTATGTTTGAAACCCATTTTACGTTACATAACATAACATATTGCTGATCTTTTGAAAATATCCATTTTTTTGCCTCCATTCCGGAAAATTAAAAATGGACTGTGGATAGAGGTGATTTTTTAGGATTTATTATAGAATAAACGCGACTTATCAATATTTTTACTGGATCATAGGAGAGAATGTTTCAATTTCCTATTAAGGTGACCTTGTATAAATTATAACATGAACTATATCAATGGAAGGAATGGTGCCATGGAAATATTGAAAGTATGACATTTATGTGACGTTCCGTAAAGTAATCTCAAGGGTATACAGAATGGGAGCATTCTCAGCATTGTCGCTTCTTGTATTTTTATACAATCTTCGGTTATGACAAAGGTTCTTAGCAGTCCGCAATATTAGAACATTTTTGCCAAAGGGTTTCCAATGGATTCCGCGAATTCTACATATACAAGCTTATTTCTTTCCATACCATCCGGGGAGGTAATGATTAATGGAAGAAAGCAAATCGACGACGGAAGCAGCAAAACAGTTGGGAATCGGGGCGAGTACCCTTCGCAAATATGCAGCGGCGCTGGAGGAGCAGGGCTATATGTTTCAGCGTTCCGCGAATCAATCGAGGATGTTCAGTCCAGAAGATGTAGAGTGCTTAGGAGTAATGCGGAAGGCGTTGCGTGAAGACCATTTAACAATGGATCAGGCAGTACAGGCGGTGCTTGAAAGAGTAACGGCACCTTTCCAAATCGAGGATGAAGGAGTCCGCTTGCCACCCGTCTCGGATGCAGAGTCACTGACCGCAACCTGGGAAGAAATATTGGCGGCGGCTGAGAGCAGGGATGAGACGGTCATACAGGCACAAGCTGCTGCTACTGTTGAACTGGCAGGGTTACAAGATGAAATGAACGCGCAGGAACTGTCAGAGGAACCAATGCAGCTACAGCCACAGGAACAGTTCCAGACTTTGGCGTTAACCATTGAACATAGAATGGAGCAAGCACCCGTATCTGTACAAATGCAGGAGCCTATAGAGCCACAAGAACTGACGCAGATGCAGGATATGGTGCAAAGCGCTTTGTTGGAAATGCGGACTCGCTTGGAAGAGCTGGAAGCAGAACAAAGCCGTTTGGTGGAAAAGAATATCAGCCTGTCTAATCAGCTGGAGGACCAAAAACGCTGGATGAAAGAAAGGGTCGACGAGGAACGGGATCGGCAGTTAATCACCAATTTGCGTACCTATCAGGGCAGACAACGCAAATCTCGCGGTTCGTTGCTGTCCTGGCTCGGTTTGACACCGCGCAGACGAAGAGAGGCATAACGATCATCTTTTCTGATAAGACCATCAGACCTACCCGGTTCTGATGGTCTTTTATCGTGGATGGTATAATAATGGAATACAAGAATACTAGAACAAGTCGCATAGGAAGCGTTGCTGCGGCATGTATAGGAAAGGATATTAGTATGTTTGCTTGGTTGCGGAACGCTTATGAATCATGGATGGATTACCCGAAACAGCCTGGTGACTTGATGAGCGGACGTTATCATGTTCGTTCGCTTTTAGGCATGGGTAGCTATGGTCTGACCTACCTCTGTCTGGATCGGCACAGCGGACAGGAGGTGGCGGTCAAACTGCCTAGACCGAGCAAACGGGCGAAGGCAGTTCAGCTGCTGCAGCGTGAGGCTGATATTATGCGGCAGATGGACCATCCCTATATCCCAAAACTGCTCGAAACGATGGAGCATTCGAACGGAATGTACCTGGTCATGGAATATATCTCGGGTATGACGCTGGAGGAGCTTATATTTGAAGAGGAGCGTTCTTTTACAGAACGGGAATGCATCGTCTATATGCTGGACCTGATGGAGCGAGTATTGCATGTGCATGAACGGGGCTATATCCATCGGGATATCCGCATTCCCAATGTGATTCACCGTGAGGGGAAGCCTTACCTGATCGACTTTGGTCTTGCTCTGGCGGTGGGAGAGCGACAGGAGGATGTATTTACCGAATCCATGTTGGAAAAGCGCGCACCTGAGCGACAAGATGTCGCCGTCTACAGCGATTTGTACGATGTCGGACATTTAATGCTTTTTATGCTGTATAGCAGTTACGAGCCTCAGCCGGATCAACCGCCGGGAAGCTGGCAGGAAGAATTGAAACTGAGTCCACCTGTGCGTCATATGCTGGAGCGTCTTTTTCAAATTCGGACACGTTATGAAGATAGCCGACAGTTTATGCAGGAGCTGGAGGAAGCATTGTTGCTGCTAGAGGTAACCCATAACGTTAGTCCATAAAAATAAACAGGCATTCGCCGTAAAAATGGGGGAATGCCCCCCTTACGCATTTGACCAGGTCTACATACAATGATTCTGTAAATGAGCGAAGGGAGTGTTGTAAATGAGTCATATGTGTGGGGTAGGCGGTATGGGTTACGGCGTAGGAGCCTGGACCTCTGTAGGAGCGATTCTGGTTCTGTTTATTTTGCTGGTAATCATCTCTAAAACCCTGTTTCTGTAATGTCGGTCATAGCCGATTTCCTGTAAAATGCACAGATGTTGCCCTGCATAACGAAGGGCGCACAACAATAAAGCGAAGGCCCTTGATGAGATGGGTCTTCGCTTTATAGGGTTTGAAGGAGCCTGTGGCATCCTTCTTGTGTTACGTTGTATTCCGTCACTGCTTCTTGTTGTTTGGCTAGGAACTAGAGTAATGACGGCGTTTATCCTTGTAATATCGATGTCCGTTGTGGCTGTTCTTGTAACCGTCTGAAGAAGAATGGCGTTTACGTTCGTAATAACGGTCTGAGCTGCTGTATCGCCGCTTTTGAGAATGAGAGGTGGAATGTAGCAGGCGGTGCAGTAATTTTTTGAGCATCGTCTAATCCTCCTTCTTATCCTGTCCCGCTGTTATAGACAGGTTCTTATAAAACGGTAATACGCAACAGCGTTGGAACAGGTTGCACTAATTTAAGATTGTAAGGACTTGGCCTGAAATTCCGCAATATCCTTGAACTCTTCTTCGAATTTACGTGAAATGCGGATATAAATTGGCAGTAAATCGCGATAAATATCCACGTGTTCTGCTACAGGTTTGTGCTGGTGTGTGGTACCGATCATACCGGACACAGCATCCAGCGAATCAATCCGTCCCAGCGCGTGCAAGCCTAGAATAGCTGCGCCCAAGCATGAGCTTTCCAGACTTTCGGGGATAATGACTTCCTGATCGAAAATATCCGCCATGAGCTGTCTCCATAGCTCCGAGCGTGCAAATCCACCAGTGGCGTGAATGACTGACGGTCTGTCGATGACCTCTTCCATGGCGAGCATGACTGTGTACAAATTGAACAGCACACCCTCCAGAGCGGCCCGAATCATATGCTCTTTTTTGTGACGCAGGGACAGACCGAAGAAGGAGCCGCGTGCATTCGGGTCCCACAGGGGCGCACGTTCACCGGATAAATACGGAAGAAAGAGCAGACCGTCGGAGCCAGGACGTACCTGTTCCGCAATTTGGGTCAGCACATGATATGGATCAAGTCCCAGCCGTTTGGCGGTTTCCACCTCGGAGGCTGCAAATTCATCCCGTATCCAGCGGAACACTATACCTCCGTTGTTCACCGGGCCACCGATGACCCACAGCTTTTCGGTCAATGCGTAACAGAAAAAGCGTCCCTTGGCATCGGTCAGCGGCTTATCAACTACGGTACGGATGGCTCCGCTGGTGCCGATCGTGACAGCGACGACCCCAGGCTTGATCGCATTCACGCCAAGATTGGACAAGACGCCGTCGCTGGCTCCGATAACAAAAGGAGTCGTCTCCAGCAGGCCCATGTCATGCGCATAGGTCGCGTTCAGCCCTTTCAGCACATGAGTTGTCGGTACCAGCTCGGATAGCTGTTCCTTCGTCACACCTGCAATACGCAGCGCTTCCTCGTCCCAAGCCAGCTGCTGCAAATTCATGAGGCCGGTAGCGGATGCAATTGAATGATCCACGACATATTGCTGGAACAACCGGGCGAAGACGTATTCCTTAATGGAAATAAATTTGTACGTCTGTGCCGCAATGTCTGATAAATCCCGTGTAATCCACATCAGTTTCGTCAGTGGTGACATGGGATGAATAGGTGTCCCAGTGCGTAAGTAAATATCGTGTCCGTTGTATTCATGTTTGAGCGCTTCAGCCCATTTGGCGCTACGGTTATCTGCCCAGGTGATGGAGGCGGTCAGTGGTTTTCCGTTCTTATCCACCGCCAGTACGCTGTGCATGGCCGAACTGAAGGAGACGAACAGCACATGCTCGGCTGGCACTCCGCTTTGTTTCATGACCTCTTGCACCGTCGTCACGACAGCTTTGAAAATATCTTCCGGGTCCTGTTCTGCCGCATCCGGCTCAGGTGTATGGAGCGGGTAGCCTGCATGATGCTGGGCGGCAATATTGCCGTTTTCTTCGAAAAGCACCGCCTTGGTACTGGTCGTACCGATATCGACGCCGATCATATATCGGGTGTCTGTCATATTCAATCTCCCCTTCACTTACTGTTATTAGCTCATTATCGTTAAATTAACACACTCAGCAGCATAATCAAACCGAAAGCGACCAATGAGAGGATGGTTTCCATAACGGTCCATGATTTTAGAGTCTGCGGAACCGTCATATTGAAAAATTCTTTAATCATCCAAAAACCGGCATCATTCACATGAGACAGGATCAGCGAACCTGCCCCTGTAGCAAGGACGACCAGCTCGACATTCGCGCCAGGTGTGAGTGCCAGCACAGGCGCAACAATACCGGAGCCTGTCGTCATCGCGACCGTCGCGGACCCGGTGGCTATACGAATGAGCGCAGCGACCAGAAAAGCAAACACGATCACATTCATATGCGCCCCTGTAGCGACCGCAGCTATGGCCTGACCTACGCCGCTATCAATCAATACCGTTTTAAATGCACCGCCGCTGCCGATAATTAAGATAATGGAAGCAGTTGGTGCCAGACATTCGCTGGTAAAGCGGGACAAGTCCTCTTTCTTCAAGCCACGTGCATATCCAAGCGAGAAAAAAGAGAAAACAGCCGCAATCAGCAATGCCATAACCTCATCACCAATGAATTTGAAAAATAAAGTGAGTGAATGTGTATTGGTCGGGTCTACGATTTCAGCGACCGATCCGCTAAGCATGAGAATAACAGGCAGCAAAATGGTGAACAAAGTAATCCAAAAAGGAGGCAACGACCGTCCTGTCGTATTTCTGAACTGCTCATCCAGCCTCTCGGAAGGTCTGACCATGATTCTTTTGCCAATCCAAGCGCCGAAGACCGGGCCTGCAATAATGGCGGATGGAATGCCGACGATGAGTGCATATCCTATCGTACGTCCGATATTGGCGTTAAAGGCTTCAATCGCGATCATCGGAGCCGGGTGGGGTGGCAAAAGACCATGTACCGTCGATAGTCCTGCCAGCATCGGAATACCGATTTTCAGCAGAGACATATTCATTTTACGGGTAACCGTGAACAGGATGGGAATTAACAAAATAATACCAACCTCAAAAAATACCGGAATACCCACGATAAAGCCTACGATCATCATCGCCCAATGGACGCGTTTTTCACCAAAACGTTCCATGAGTGTGGTGGCGATGCGTTCGGCACCGCCGGATTCCGCCATCATTTTGCCGAGCATTGTGCCTAAACCGATCACGATGGCGATGGAGCCGAGCGTACTGCCGAGTCCCTTGGTGATGGAGGCAGTGACTTCATGTCCCGGCATCCCATTAACGAGTCCGAGAAATACCGACGAAAGCAGCAGTGAGACGAAGGGATTCCATTTGAATTTGGCAATCAGCAAAATCAAAAGAATGACGGTAACTAGCGCCCATATGAGCAGTGAAGCGTTATGGCTCAAGCCGAATAATGTGTTCATGAAGTAATGCCTCCTTATTCATATATGTGTAGATATATGTATACTTGTCGACAACTTTAGTTTAAAAGAGAACCGCGCCAGCTAGAAAACGCATAAAGCGCGGTACATCGGCTCTTTGTCACGTATGTTGCGGCTAGGACAATGTCTTTTGGTAGGGAGACAGGACGCTGTCGTTAACCGCGTTGCGGGTGTCTCGGTAATGATCCTCAATAAATCCGGCCAGCTCCTGAGCATTCCCTTGGTTTAAAGCGTTTGCAAAGGTGCGGTGTTTGTGAATCGTGACTTGGGATTCTTCGATGTTGGACGCAAATCGTTGTTCTGTCGCAGCTAGCATGACCGTCAGGATCAGTTGTCTCATGCCGTTCCAGGTATGAAGAATACGGGTATGACCAGCTTCCAGAACCAAAGCCTCATGAAAATTAAAATCCTGAAGAGAGAATTCAGCGACATCCCTGTGCTTGAGAGCGACTTCCATTTTGTCAATCATCTGATTTAAAGCGGTCACCAACTTGGTATTATCGCTATGTACATACCTTTGCACAACAAAATGCTCAATCAGCATTCGCACGTCGAATAACTCCTCCATATCACCAGGTGTCATGCCGATGACAATCGCCCCCATGCGCTCCAAGCGAATAAGCCCGTCGACAGAGAGTACTTTCAGGGCTTCACGCACAGGAGAACGACTGGTACCAAAATCGGCAGCAATCTGATTCTCAGATAGAACAGTGCCGGGTGTCTGCATGCCGCGTATAATCTGAAGCCGAAGTTCACAAGCAATCCTTTCCCCAAGCGATGCACCCTGTAACCAGGTTGTTGGATATTTCATAGGATACTCCTATCTTGGAAATGATTTTGCATATTTGTATACAAGTTACGGAGTATTATATACCCCGTTTAAGACCCTTGTAAACGGTGTTAACTGACATCGGTTCCATTTCGCTGCTTTTAGCGTTACAATAGAAGCAGAAAAAAGAAGCAGTGAAAAGTGGAACGAACACGGAAAAGAAGGAGACCGTTTAATGATTATCATTAAAACCAAAGAACAAATTGAAAATATGAAAAAAGCTGGCGATATTTTGGCTGCTTGCCACCGGGAAATTGCCAAAATGATCAAGCCAGGCATAACGACACTGGAAATTGACGCCTTCGCTGAATCATTTATGAAGAAGCATGGCGCAACACCAGAGCAAAAGGGTTATAACGGATACCAGTTTGCAACTTGTGGCTCACCTAACGATGTGATTTGCCACGGCTTTCCGAACAAGACACCGTTGAAGGACGGGGACATCGTGACGATTGACATGGTTGTGAACCTGAACGGCTGGCTGGCAGATTCCGCTTGGTCATATGCAGTGGGTAATGTGTCTGAGCAGGCACAAAAGCTGCTGGACGTTACCAAGGAATCTCTGTATAAAGGGATTGAGCAAGCTGTTATCGGTAACCGGATCGGAGATATTTCCCATGCGATTCAAACCTACGCGGAAGCGGAAGGCTTCTCGGTCGTACGCGAATTTATTGGGCACGGCATCGGGGAAGAAATGCATGAGCAACCGCAGGTTCCGCATTACGGACCTCCGCACCGTGGACCACGCTTGAAAGAAGGTATGGTCATTACAATTGAGCCAATGCTCAACACAGGCACATACCGCAGTAAAATTGATGCGGACGGCTGGACCGCACGCACGTTGGACGGCGGCTTGTCTGCGCAATACGAGCATACGCTGGCCATTACAGCAGACGGTCCGATCATTTTGACCCAGCAATAAAAGCAGACATCAATTTTACGGGAATGCATAATGTTGCCCCTAATAAACTAAAAAGACCAAAAAGGCACGGCCTCCTGTCGGGAGAACGTGTCTTTTTGGTCTATACAGCAACATGCGAGCATGCATGTAAAAATCCATTTGATAGTTAAATGCGGACTTCCGTCTCGTTCGGAACGAACTGACGATATTGAAAATACATACGAAGCCGCCAGTGTAACAAGGTCCCGAAGGCTAGTATGAAAAATAGCCCTGCTGTCTGCGGAATGGTAATGTAATGCTGAATAAATTCATGCAGCAGCAATCGGACGATCAGCAGGCTGATCAGGATGAAAAAGAAGGTACGCGAGCGTTGCACGAAAACCAGCCCTTCTTGCAACTCAAATTTGGTGCTGCGGATCAGCGGGTAGGAAAAAATAAACCAGCCGACCAGAAAAGCGCCTAGAGCCCAAAGCCAGGGAACCCGTACCTCCGGCACAACAAACATCATAAAACCGGTGCTCATGCCGAGCGGAGGGATGATGATTTTTTTGGCATTAACCGGGCGATGACCTGTCTTCATACGGATAAAAATAGCCGAAACAGCGATTAAGATCATACCGAAGGTTGCGCCATATTGCAGAAATGGGGTGCTGATATGAAACATGGACTGGGCCCCCTCTATAAGGAATATAAGCGTTATTGGACAGACTGCAAACCTTTTACATTATACCACATATGCAATGGATATATTTAGTTACAGTCTTTCCTCCAGCAAGCGGATTATACGCCTCTTGGTGGTAACTGGCCCCATAATCGGGTCTCTTTCATCTTATGCGAGTTCTTTTGCTTGTACCTCTCCCACAGCTGATTTTTTCTCCTGGCTCATGATATAACCCATCGCTGCAATAATAAGGATAAAGGCAATGAGTGCGAGAAAAGGAATGGTGATAAAATCGAACCAGTTCAGGTAATCTTGTTCACAGGATACTCTGCCACAGGAAGTTGAAGTTTGCGTGGCTGCTTTGGCGGCTGCATGGATACGCTGAATGGTAAAATGATAGGCCGAAATCGCGCCTCCAATGATAGCCAGCGGCATGACATAACGGCGTATCCCCGTATCCCCTCGAAAATATGCGATTCCGAGCATAAGGGTCAGGGGATACATCAGAATGCGCTGAAACCAACACAGCTTACAAGGCTCATACCCCAAAATTTCGCTGAGATACAGACTGCCCAATGTGGCCACACAAGCTACAGCCCAGGCGGCAAACAAAGCAATGTCCGTTTTTTTAAAAGATCCAATCATAGTAACGCTCCTTTTTTAATTCAAATGAGAACAAAATGAACTCACCCGTGTCTTGTCCCATCGGCGGGCATCTGCCGATATGAATGTCTTATCCGTATTGTACTGTATTTTGAGTGCAGGGTCATACTTAAACATATTGACATCATTCACTATCATTTTTATAATTGCAGTAGTTTGGGAAGTTAATAAGGATTTAAGTTAGATATATATTAAGAAATTAGGAGTGTGCCCAGAATGTCGAGCAGCAAAAAAAATGAAACCCTATCTGTTATTAGTGAAAGACACGCGGTAAAAAGCTATGTTAAGGATTTTAAATTGCCAGAGGAAGATTTGGAGGCTATTTTGACTGCGGCGATAGAAGCTCCTTCCGCTTGGAACCTTCAACATTGGAAATTTCTCGTCATCGAAAGCGAAGCGGACAAACAAAAATTGCTGCCTATCGCCTACAACCAGGGTCAAGTATTGGAAAGCTCCGTTACGATTGCTGTATTGGGTGATTTGGAAGCGAACCGTAACGCCGTCATTTATGATCAAGCGGTAGAAGCAGGTGCACTGCCAGCGGAAATCCGTGACGCATTGGTAGGTCAAATCAATGGCGCGTATCAAAACCCGCAAGTAGCTCGCGATGCAGCGATCCTGAACTCTGCTTTTGCTGCACAAAACATTATGCTGGCTGCTAAATCTCTGGGCTACGACACTTGCGCTATGGGCGGTTTCATTCCTGCACAATTGATCGAGCAATTCAATATTCCAGCACGTTACCTGCCAACCATGCTTATTAGTGTAGGTAAGGCACAAGTGCCGGCACGTCCATCAGGACGTTTCCCACTGTCTGAAGTGGTTGTAAAAGGCAGCTTCTAAGAAGATTTGAGAATGTAAAAGGGTGTCCCTGCAACCGTCATGGTTGGGGAACACCCTTTTTTTATATCGTGTTAGACTGTCAAAATCCTTTTGTTTAGCCTTCGTTTAGTCCGAGCGTTTGGACACGAGATATACCAGCTCCAGCGTCAGGATCGGCAGAAAGACAGAAGCCGGATATGCCAGATAGCGCGGCTCCCATTGCGGCTTGAACTTATCCTTAAAGCGCCGAAGCCCCTGAAAACCGTAAAAATGCCCCCCGTATTGAAAAACGAGTCGAGCCAGCTTTTCCTCGCGTAATGCCTTTTCGCTTTGTCCTACCTGAGACAGTGGTGCCATGCCCAGATTAAATGTCGTATACCCACTCTCCTTGGCCCACTCAATGACCCGTGTAAATAAGTAATCCATCGTGCCATTTGGCGTATCAGGCAGATGGCGCATCAGGTCAATGGAGACCGTCCGTCCATGATCGTAGGCAGGGGCCATCGTAGCGAAAGCGATGACCTTCCCTTCAGAGTCCTTTAGCAATGCAATCGGAGCCAACTGAAGATAGGGTTCTTTGAACCAGCCGAGTGAATATCCCTTCTCCTTGCGCCCGTCCAGCCAAATATTGGAAACATGACGCATCTCCTCAATCAGTGACGCCTCTACAGGCGGCTGGATGATTTCGAACGAGTAGCCTTCGCGGTCAAAGCGGTTTTTGGCGCTGCGTAGCGCCTGATTGCTTTTGCCCGTCAGTGTAAAGGATTCCAGCGGCACCAGCGCTTCCTCGCCCAGTTTGAAAAAGCGATAGCCGTTCTCGTGATAGATGGACAAATACTCCGGTGATGCCTGATAAAATACAGCCGTCAACGCATACCGATCTGCGAACCGTTGAAATTCCTGAATGGCTTCACTCACACGTTCTTTTGGACCGAGTGGGTCACCTAATACAATCAGTTTGTCCCGGCTGCGCGCATAGGGAATGACCACCTGTTCATTCTTGGTCCAATACAGATATTTATCGCCCAGAAAAAGCATATGAGAAACGAGATTACCACCCTGCCGTTCCAAAAATTCTTTTAGCTTATCCAGCTCCTGCTCGTCGGGTAGATTGGCGATGCTACGCTGAGGTCGAAGAAAGAAATATACCGTTAGGAATACCCATGCCAAAATCAGACTAAACACGGCGGTAACTCCGTAATCGCTGCGGTTCATAAAAAAGTCCAGATGGACCTTGGCATGCAAATGGCGCATAAAAGGAGTGTTGGAGCCAGCCCCAATGATAAAGTAAGCCCCGGTTACGAGTAGAGATAATCCACCCCATATTAAAATGTTGTGCCGATTCAGCGGTGCACTGACCCGATAAAACCGCGAACGCGAGATCCATAGCATTAACGCCACAAACAGTAGGAATAAGGCTTCTTCAAAATCTAGACCTTTAGTGAAGGTGAAAATAGCTCCTGTCAGCAGCAGTATCAATGTCAGCCGCAATGCTCTGCGAATACGCAGAGAGATTCCGTGGGACAGGACGACAAGCATAATCCCGATGATGACCGAGATTTCATGCGACAAGCGCATGACGGGCAGGCTGAGCAAATGCTCAGCAAAACGTAGCCGATATAACAGACCGGGCGTAGCTGCCGACAAAAGAAGCACCACGCCGGAGATGAGTACCAGCTTACCAAGCGCCCATACCCCTAGATCGGCCAAAAACCGGAATTGACCAGGCCAGCCCCATACCTTCTGCCAGGCATTAAGGGAGTAATCCCAGCCCGTCTCAGCTAGCTGATTCAGGCGCTCGTTACGTGGAATCATTTCCAGCGCGGCTAATACCAAGCCGATGAGCCACGGGATGATGTAATAAAAGACCCGAAAGACCAGCAGCACAGCCAGTGCCCGATCTGAGTTGGCTCCCGCCATTTGCAGCCCGAGCAGGGCAATGATGTCGAATGCCCCGACCCCTCCGGGTGCAAGACTGATCAACCCGGCAATCGCGGCTATCACATAAATGCCGAACACAGCATGCATGGGCAGTTCATGGAGCAAGTGCGAACCGATCCATGCAAAGGTAAGACCGGCCAGCAGCCATTCCAGCAGCGAAGCGCCAATGGAGGTGGAGATGGTGGACCAGGAAAGCTGTCCTTCTCCCTTGTTGAACCATGTGGCATACTGTTTGGAGCGCTGCATGATCAGAAATAGCGGCAGGTACAATGCCATTCCCCACAGTGCCCAATGAAGCCAAGGATGAGCATCCAGCACAGGCTGTACCGGATACAGATGGACAATGGCCCCCCAAGCCAGCAAAGATAGTCCGGTAATGACGACCGGCGAAAGAAATACGACGGCAGAGGTGATGACACCTAACGGCACACCGCTTTTTTTATACAGTACGGTGCGAAGTCCCGCCCCTGTAAAGCCTGCAAAACCAAAGACATTATTGAAGGTATTGGAGATCCAGGCGTAGCGAAATGTCGTCCCAGGCTTGACCTGAAGCTTGAAATGGTGCCTGATGACATAATCGTATGCGCTCATAGCCGCCACGGCTGCCAGTGAGAACAAGCCAATTTCGATGAGAAACGTGGCATCCATTCGCCGCAGCTCATGAAACATACGCGCCAGATTAAAGTCATTTAGTTCTCGTCCGGCCTCCCATATAATAAAAGCCAGTACAGCCAACGGTAGCAAAATACGTGTCAATCGCTGCCTGTAGATGGTCATCAAGAACTGTACGATTTTAAAGGATTGGATCGGTTTGTGATTTGACTTCATAGATTCACCTGCTTGAAAAAGAATGAAATAAAAACTGATCATGCACGAAGACTTCATGCCCACGATAAACAGGCTTTATATATTATACCTGTAATAATTGCTCGAATAACAACAGAAGGGTTACGAAAATGGGATTTCAGATTGATTGCTGTAAATAATTCCAATATAATGATGAAAAAACTAGTCATTTGCTTGGTGATGGAGCTGAACTGAAATGAGTATATGGGATCGCAATCTTTTTATACGTCGATTGGAATTGTTGTGGCCTCCAGACGCTGACAAGAGCCAATATCCTTTTAACTTAAAAGCTCTCCATCAGTGGAATGAACTCAAATTTCATCCTTCCGTTACCTATATTATTGGAGAAAACGGTGTAGGTAAATCGACGCTTATGGAGGCAATCGCAGTTGCGTGGGGATTTAATCCAGAGGGTGGCACCAAAAATTTTAATTTTTCTACACAGGCCACACATTCCTCGCTGCATGAGTATGTCCGACTGGTGAGAGGGATAGATAAGCCGCGGGATGGCTTCTTTTTCAGGGCCGAGAGCTACTATAACGTGGCGACTCATATTGACGAGCTGGATCGAGAAGGAAGAGGTCGCCCCATTCGAGACTCCTACGGGGGAAAATCGCTGCATGAGCAGTCGCATGGCGAGTCTTTTTTTGCAGCATTTGTGCATCGCTTTGGCGGGCAGGGATTGTATATTTTGGATGAACCGGAGGCGGCGTTATCACCTTTGCGCCAGATGGGCATGCTTGCACGTATTCACGAACTCGTACAGCAGGGTTCACAATTTATCATTTCTACGCATTCCCCGATTTTGATGGCCTATCCCGACTCCATCCTGTATCATCTGACACATGAAGGAATCGAAACCCGGACGCTGGAGGAAACCGATCATTTTATCATCACGAAACAATTTCTGAATAACAAGGAAAAGATGATACAGGAGCTATTCGAAGATCCCCAATAAGGAATAGGGGAGCTCGTTAGCGGGGAGTATGCGGTGACTCGTTTTCAGGGAGATCGGGAACGACTGAACACTATTTATGATGACCTGTTTGCTTGGTAGGATCGTAATGGCTATGAGCGTAATACTGCGCAGGGGGCATATTGAATCGAGTCGAATCGGTTGAAGCCTGTGAATCCTTTATGAGAGGGACAACCCCGTCATTTCGGGTTGTTCCTTTTTGCTGTCCTGTTGGAGGAAACATTCAGGGTTATCGGAAGTATTTTATGATTGTTATTTGCTGTCCGCTCTATTAATATAATGGAGAGTTTTGCAGAAATGGTTGCAAAATAAGATTTTCGTATACGAAATAAAGAAGCTGAGGAGGACAAAACGCAACATGTCAGATTCACAACAGTTAAAAATGGGACCGCTGGTCATTTTGATGATTAATATGTTTATTGCCATGCTGGGAATCGGCCTCATTATTCCGATCCTCCCCAAGTTTATGAGTTCTTTGGGAGGCAGTGGTGAAACGGGAGGTTATTTGGTTGCCGTATTTGGCTTGACCCAATTTCTGTTTTCGCCGTTAGCTGGAGAATGGTCCGATAAATACGGACGTAAAAAAATGATTATTATCGGTTTGGTAATCATGACGGCGTCCTCTGTATTGTTTGCTATTGGGGAATCATTGACGATACTGTATATTTCCCGTTTGCTGGGAGGCGCGGGGGCTGCCTTTATGATTCCACCGATGATGGCTTATATTGCCGACATTACAACGGTACACAATCGCGGTAGAGGAATGGGCTTACTGGGCGCGGCCATGTCTCTTGGTTTTGTTATCGGCCCTGGTGTGGGCGGCTTGCTGGCGGATATCTCAATACGCACGCCTTTATATGTTTCGGCTGGCGTATCGGGCCTGGCTGCGCTGATCTCATTGATTTTGCTGCCCGAAACCTTGTCGTTGGACAAGCAGCTTAAATTTCGGAATGTCAAGGTCAAGCGCGATAATGTGATTAAGCAGTTTGCACTTTCATTCCGCAAGCCGTATTTTATGCTGTTGATTATGGTATTCACGTTAACCTTTGGCCTGACGCATTTTGAAACGATGTTTCCTTTCTTTGTGACGGGCAAGTTTCATTACAATGAGCGTGATATTGCTATCATTATTACAGTAGGCGCGCTTGTCGGAACCGTGATTCAAGCTGTGGTAATTAGCCCGATGTTGAACCGTTTTGGCGAAAAAGGTGTCATCATCGGTTCCTTTCTGTTTTCGGCGATTTCCCTTGTACTTATGCTGCTCTCCGGCAACTTTTATTATGTACTCGGGGTATCACTCATCTTCTTTACCGCTACGTCGTTGCTGCGGCCAGCCATTAATACTGCTTTATCCAAAATAGCTGGGGATGAGCAGGGAGTTGCAGCCGGGATGAACAATGCTTATATGAGTATTGGTAATATTCTGGGACCAGCGCTCGCGGGTACATTGTTCGAGGTGCATATCAATTTGCCGTACATTTTTGGAGCGGTCATTCTCATTCTTAGTTTGGGGCTGGCTGTAAAATGGAACAGCAGAGATACTCAAACCACAGCGGTTTAATATTATTGAAAAGCAGGACGTTTCTTGAACGAAACGTCCTGCTTTTTTGATTTGTGACCTTAAAGATCATTCAGTTGTTGATGCCTGAATAAGTATAATATCATAAGTCGCTGCAACACCTTCCGGCGTGCTGAAACGATCTTCATACTCTTTATACAGGCTGGTGAACAGACGCCGTGACCCGAGACTGCCGGAAATAACGGCTTCTGAAGTACTAGCTCCCAGCGCTTTTACAGATAATAGAAAATCCCTTGGTGAAGCGTATTCTTCCGTTAACAGCTTACATTTATATTGAATATTGGAGAAACCAGCTGTTGTTAATGAATCTTTCCATTGATTTGCAGATTGAAACGAGAGTCCGTGCCTCTGGGGCATCATATCTTCAGCACGGTAAACCTCTTCAAAAGCCGTATGCAACTCGTGGAAGGTACCTGGCCCGAAGGTTGCGAATGCGAGTACCCCTCCGGGGCGAAGCAGTCGGTAAAGGTAATTCAGTGTTTGCTGCGGCTGGCTCAACCATTGGAAACAAGCGCTGGAAACGATGAGATCGAACGAAGAGGCAGGAGTGTTGGCTGCCCATACTTCGACATCGGCAAGCAAAAAGTGAATATCAGATGATGGTCTATCGTTCGAGCCTGCAGGGTTTGCAGTACTCAGCACACGCTGTTCAGCGGCCAGAATCATTGCAGGTGCAATATCCAGCGCAGTAATAGATGAGTGCAGCCATCTGTTCATCAAAATTTCAGTTAGAATACCGGTGCCACATCCGATCTCAAGCATGCTGAGTTTGTTGGAATCATCGGCATTTGTTTGTTGCATAAGAAATTCTGCAAGCATGTCCGCCATGGTGCGCTGCACATGGGCATGAGTATCATACAACCCTGCCGCGCTGTGGTTAAATTGCCGTGCAATAGTTGCTTTTCTACTGATCATGCCACCAACTCCTAATTAATTCAGCCATAGGTGCCTCCCTTCCCAAAAACGGAGCATGTCCGCTATCGGGTATGGCTAGTAGTTTTGCCTGAGGCAATTGCATGAGCAACTCCTCTGCTGCCTCGTAAGGGCAAATCTGATCTTCGGTACCGTGTATAAGAAGAACCGGACAATGAATTGCCGGAAGTCGAGAGAGGCATTCCACATGACGGAGGGTTTCAAGCCCCGCGATGAGTGCCGGAGTTGTCCAGTTGCCTATGAGGGAACGATGGTTCCTGAGATCCGATGCTGTTTCCAAGTCCGTAAACATCATCTGACTGAATTTGCTCTCTATAGCCTGCCGATCTCTTTGGAGCCCGGTAATCATCTGCCTAACATAGATGTCTGCCCAGCCGCGATTCTGTTGTTCTTTAGGACGGGTAAACCTGGCTGTTGCTGAAAAAAGTACAAGTCCATCTGCCAGTTTCTGATCCGCGAGTTTCAATGCCAATAACCCGCCCAGTGACCAGCCTCCTATCAGAAAAGGACCGGAGCATGAGGAAAGCAGACCTTTCGCTGCAGTTTCGGTCAAATGCAGTATCTCCTCGGAGGAAGCGGCAGCGCTGTAATCTACAGAAATATGATGAAAATCAGGGAGAAGCCCGCGAAGCTGATCAAAGACCTTATTCGACATACTCCACCCGGTCAGCCACAGGATGGTGCCACCTAATTCTGACGGCATGATTCCAAAACCCCCAGTTGAAGTCCTAGTCTGCAAATTTTCGTAACGGCATCTGTCAGCTCCTCCAGGGAATGTACAGCCGATAAAGAGAAGCGAATTCGCGCAGTACCCTCGGGTACTGTTGGAGGACGAATGGCTATCGCTGCAATACCTTCGTTTTCCAGAGCACTGCTAAATAGCAGAGCCTCATGATTATGTTCTAGGATCACGGGCACAATTGCAGAATCTCCGTTACCGATGTTAAAACCCGCATCACATAATGAGGAACGAAAAAATTCGCTTGCCGCGATCAGCCGTTCACGACGCCAGTGTTCTGTTTGTATCAGCTTCAATGCTTGGGCAGCCCCAGCTATAAGAGAAGGGGGGAGTGCCGTTGAATAGATAAGCGGCCTGGCCTTATTTATCAGCCATCTGATGAGCGTCTCGTTTCCACAAACATAAGCTCCGTAGATCCCAAACGATTTGCTGAGCGTTCCCATATGAATATCCACATTACTTGTTACCCCAAGTGCAGAGATCAATCCCTCGCCACGTGAACCGTAAATCCCTCCGCTATGTGCCTCGTCAACCATCAGCAGAGCATTATACTCCCGTTTGAGCGCAACAAGGTCGATCAGGCGCGCCTGATCACCATCCATGGAAAAGACTGCGTCCGTCACGATTAGCTTCCGCCGTTTATCACGGAATTTATGCAATAAGGCACGCAAATGCTCCATATCGTTATGGCGATACCGTGCATGCTCGGCGCGGCTCAAAATAATGCCGTCGACTATGCTGGCATGGTTGAACTGGTCGCTGAATACCACATCGCCGCGGCCCACAAGCGCGCTAATGACACCAACATTGGCTGTATACCCGTTTGCGAAGACAAGTGCCGCATCACAGTTTTGCCATTCTGCCAACGCTTTTTCAAGCTGTGCATATGGCTGCCGATTGCCGGTTACAAGCCTGGAGGCACCGGCGCCGGCTCCTTCCTTGAGGAGTGCATCACGCATCGCTTCAATAATGGCAGGATGCTGGGCAAGCCCCAGATAGTCATTCGAGGACAAGTCGAGTAGTGCTCGTCCGCCATGCATCACATAACCAGGACTTTCGGAGATAGGGACATGGGTATGCAAGCGGCGTTCCATTGATGCGTGGTGTAATGCCTCAAGTTCTTTTTTCATCCAAAGGATGATCATCACCGCCTTGTAGAGCATCTAATTTCATTTCCATTTCAAAGCCTGAGACCTCAATTGTTGTTATGTCCATCATTCCCCGAGAGGATTATATGGACAATGCTTGCCTGATCGGTGCTAATTGAATGGTTCTTCGAACAGAATGGATAAGCATCTCGGTATTTGCCTCGTCATGTAAGTATGGAAAATGTCCAAGGACCTTCAGGCCGCCGCTGTAGCGTTCGATGAGTTCTGTATTTGTCACGGCACTTGGATCATCCAGGGCGTCAATACATTCGCTGTTGTTCATAATGATGCCTACAATCGGGATTCCGCGCTGCTGTAAGGAGGAAATGGTCAAAAGTGTATGATTAATTGTACCCAGACCGGATCTGGCCACGATCAGAACGGGTACGTGAAGCATAGAAATCAGGTCAATCACCAGCGCGTCATCGGTCAGCGGTACAGCGACCCCGCCTGCCCCTTCAATAAGCAGTGCTTGATAACGTTTGATAAGTGGTTCTCCTGCGGCGATAATCTCCTTAAGACTAAGCGTCACACCCGTCTGCTTGGCGGCAAGCATTGGGGCCAGCGGTGCTTCGAACGTAAAAGGTGCTACAGCCTCGGGGCGTTCACAGATGCCTGTGCTTTGCAGCAGACGTTCGGCATCCGTTGCTCCGCTGCCAAGAAGGCCGCCGGACTGCACCGGCTTCCAGACACCTGCATTCAGGCCTTCTGTACGCAGCGTAGCGGCAAGCGCCGATGTCACAATTGTCTTCCCAACACTGGTATCCGTACCGGTTATAAACATTCCCCGTAGTGTGCTCATGTCGTTAATCCATTTTCGGTGACGTCAATAATGGATGCTGCCAAAATATCTGTCATGGCATCCAACTCATCCTCTGTGCTAGCAAGAGGGGGGATAAATACGACAACATTGCCAAGCGGTCTTGTAAGCATTCCAAGTTCTCTTGCACGCTCGGCAGCGCGAACTCCGATCCGATCTGCCCAATCGTATGGCTCGCGTGAAGCCTTATCACGTACGAGTTCGATCCCGATCATCAGACCCTTTTGCCGAATTTCACCGACATGTGGCCGTTCTTTAAGTGCCATAAGCTTTTGCTGGACCAATGAGGCCTTTGCTATTACGCCTGTTAGCATATCCCGCTCCTCGATTCGTTTTAGACTGGCTAAAGCAACGGCACAGCCAAGTGGGTTTCCAGTAAAGGAGTGTCCGTGGAAAAATGTTTTTTGCTCTTGATAATCGGCATAGAAGGCATCGTATATCTCGTCAGTCGCAAGTGTCGCGGCGACGGGCAAGTAGCCGCCAGTGAGTCCTTTGCCGACAACCATCAGATCAGGCGAAACGCCTTCCAGATCGCAGGCAAACATGGCTCCTGTACGACCGAAGCCTGTTGCAACTTCGTCCGCGATGAGAAGTACGTGGTGTTTACGGCAAAGCAAGGCCATTTCCCGCAAACAGCCTGGCGGCATGATAATCATTCCTGCCGCTCCCTGCACGATCGGCTCCACCATGAGAGCTGCTATTTCATCCCCACGAGTCTCAAGCAGATTGCGTAAAGCGGTTAAAGTAGACTCCATTGCACCCGCTGCGCTGCCTTTGTGGCGGTAAGCATAAGGATAAGGAATGGTCTCTGTGGGAAACAACATAGGTCGAAACACATCATGATACAGGGGAATCGCGCCGACGCTGACTGCCCCGATTGTATCCCCATGGTACGCTTGATTCATCGTAATAAATGTCTTTTTCTCATGTACTCCGCGGTTGTGCCAGTATTGAAACGCCATTTTGATTGCGATTTCAACACCAGTTGCTCCTGAATCGGAGTAAAACACTTTGTTTAAACCCTTGGGGGTGATTCTCACCAGCTTCTCAGCCAGTTCGATGGCAGGTATATTCGCCATTCCCAGCAGTGTAGAGTGGGCGACCCGATCTAACTGATCAGTGATTGCCTGATTCAGTTCCGGTACATTGTGCCCGTGTACATTAAGCCAAACAGACGAGAATCCGTCATAAAAAGACCGACCCTGGATATCATACAGTTTGACACCTTGACCACGTTCAATAATAAGAGGGTCCAACTTGTTGTAATCTTTCATTTGAGTAAAGGGAAGCCATAAGTGCGCCTTATTCATGGCGGCGAGACGTTCATAGTGCGTAATGATGATCACCATCCTTCGCCAATCTATTATTTTAATTGTCAACCAAATTGAATTTAATGTGGTTGACAATTAACTTTAACAATATAACAAAACGAAAAGTTTGTGTAAAGAGAATCAAAGTGCACTTTGGAGTCGATTATGGGTAATAATGCAAGACAACGCAGCAATCGGAGGGAGGCGTAAGCTGAATGAATGAACGAAGTGAGCAGTTATTTTATACAGGAACTTATGCGTCTCGTGAGGAAAGAGGAATTTATGTATGTGCTTTGCGTATAGAAAACGGTGATCTGCGTATTATCGGAGGTGTGGAAGGGATTGATAGACCTTCTTTTCTGGCACTACACCCGGATGGGGCGAAGCTGTATGCTGCCAGTGAAACAGAAGAAGGTGAGCTGTTTGCGTATCAGGTGAATACCCAGACGGGGGAATTACATCCTCTGGATCGAAAAGGGACGGAGGGAGCGCATACTTGTTATGTCTCCGTGACAACGGATGGACGATATGTGCTGGCTTCTAACTATTCAGGTGGCAATGCCGTTGTATTCTCTGCGACGGAGGCTGGAGGGTTGGGAGACATGTCGGGGCAGGTTCAGCATACCGGCTCAGGTATTCGACAGGACCGCCAGGATGTGGCACATCCGCATTCGATTATTCCGGATCCTTCAGGGCAGTATGCCCTGGTATGCGATCTGGGGCTGGATCAGATTGTGGTATACCGTTTGACGGAGGATGGGAAACTGGTGACCCATCGTGAAATAGATTTGCCACCCGGTTCCGGTCCGCGACATCTGGTTTTTCATCCTTCGCGTCCCTATGCTTTTGTCGCCAATGAGTTGAACAATACCGTCGCTGTGTTTGGTTATAACGAACGTAATGGTGAGCTTACATTGCTGCAAAGCCTGTCTACACTGCCAGAAGGCATTATAAATGTAGAAAATACAGCCGCAGATATTCGGATTACGCCCTGTGGACGCTTTTTGTATGTGTCAAACCGGGGCCATAACAGCATCGTGCTGTACCATGTCGATCTGGACAGCGGCAAGCTGAAGGCGGTTGAATGGGTCGAGACTTTCGGCAGTACTCCGCGTAACTTCAACATCCTGTCCGGTTATCTGGTAGTGGCGAATCAGGATGGAAACAACATCGTATCCTTTGCCATCCATGGTGATGATGGACGGCTGACCCGAACGGGATTTGTGCTGGAAGTTCCTTCACCTGTATGTATTGAACCTGGACGCTAATCACATAGCGCATGGCAAAAGAGTACGTAAAAGAGGATGAAAAATAAAACACGGCGCTTTGTCTCCCATGAAAGGCATGGGCAAAACGCCGTGTTCAGGTCTTGAAGTGGTCTAAAAGCTATTTGCTGCTATCGCCAGCTTCTACCGTTGCTGTTTTGGTATGGTTTTCCGCAGGTTTGTAGTACAAACGGAACAGGATATCCTGATTGTAGTTACCAAATCCGGTACCGAACAGGGTAACCCCTCCAACATGCTGGGCATCATCCAGTATGGCAATGCGGAATTTCCATTGCTTCTGATCAATCAGCACTTGGTTTAAAGTCACGTCGGATATCTGCTTGCCATCCATAAAGGTACCCTCGGACGTAACACGAAGTCTTTTAAGCAGACCGTATTGATTGATAAAATCAGGCCACCATGCAGGTGTGTATTTACCACGGTTATCTCCGAAATCCCCTGGGCTGGTCCATGTACCCAAATTCACATCATTTAGGAAAAAAGTGATGTCTGAAGGCCAATTATCATTGGTAAAAGGGGCCTCGGATGATAGTTCCATCGAAATTTCCAGTTCCTCAGCTTTTTGGCTGGACAGTAGGAAATTCGGCACCTTATAATCCATATATCCTTGGCTAAACCACAGAATTTTGGAATTGAAGCGCTCAGGGTCCAAGAACGAACGAGGCTCATCGAATTCTCCGATGATCTTTTCGACGGTGGCCAGTCCGCAGGTCGCCTGAATTTCAAAATCTGTAAAGTGTCCGACGGAAATCTCCGTCTGATGGAATTGCCGTACATCCTGCTGATAGCGTGGCATAGCGATTTCAATTTTGTCCGTTGCCAGTGAGCACACTTTCTGAACCCCGCCTCGTCCTGGCAGCATTTTGGTCGAAATAATGGACGCTCTCTCCAGCTTCTTGACATGCATCGTCATAATCGCACTGCTGAGTCCCAACGCTTCCGCCAGCTCACGTATATTCATAGGCTTCTCCGCAAGCAGAACAATCATGTTCAGCCGAACCTCACTGGCCAGCGCTTCATAAACGGGAAGTGATTTTTCAGAAATGTCCAGTTGCATAGTTCCTCCAATTCTAACGCACATCATAAATTGATGGTAGTTTAACATATATGGATTTTTTTCAATATTCATACATAAAAAACGATATGATTTACATTTATATAAACAATATACCCTTTCCTTGATCGCCGGCACAAGCCTAACCCCTCAAAAAGTCCAAAATTGTTCAAAAAACAGGACACCCCATAAACTCTTTCTTTTGGTTGTTGGGATGTCCTGTGGTGGTATGTGATTTGCAGGGTGGATACGGAATAGAGTCATGCGCCACTGGCGTTTAGGACCGGATATGTTCTTCTGCCAAAGAAGAGTCTGCTGTTTTATCTTTGTCTGCTGCTTGTAAATCCTGATGTTGAGAAGCATCGGCCTTCATCAAGCCGGGATGACCAACATAAGGACGATCACTGCGCGAGCGGCCTCGGGTAAGTCGGAAGCCAATCAAGAACAGCACAAGCTGTACAGCCAGTATGTAGGGAGACGCTTCCGGTCCGATCCATTGAAAAAGGGCGACAGCGGCGATTACCATGCATAACAGGCTTGTTGGAAAATGGGATGCCGTCACGTCCAGATCATTTTGTCTGCGCAGGGTCATCAGCCGATATACATACAGCAGGGCGATCAAGCCGGAAACGAACCTCATCCATGCACACGCTATAAGCCATGAGACAGATTGTGCAGTGTCGGGCAGACTAACATCGACAGGGCTGGAGGCTATCAGTTCCACAACTAGTCTTGAGATCAACCAGACGATTCCTGCCAGCGCCAACGGGCCGGCTGCTGGGCGCAATAGCTTCCACAATGCCGTTCCCCAGCCTGGAGCATGAGATTCCAGCAGAACAAGACGCCGTTCCTCGATAAGTTTGTTCATTTCACGCTCCAGTGATTTAAGAAGTAATTCTCTGCGGAACGTATCACATTCCCGGAGGGATGCTTGAACCTGCTCTTGAAGGTGAGGGGTTAAATAGGGAGCAGCCTTGGCTTCCTGAAGAGCATGGATGAGTCCGTTCTGGTGTTGCTGCTTTTCGCTGTTATTGATACTGTTCTGGGTAGAGGTTTGGAGATAACCAGCTAACCGTCCATAGATACGCAGCGATTCCTGTAATTCTTCCAGCCGCTGCTGGCGCGAATTTCGAAGCTGGGCTGCACTGTGAACATACAGCCATACCAGCAAGGACAACGCCAGCAGGAAGGCAATCAGACCGGGTGAGATATATGCAGCTAACGCTGCGAAGTCCGTCGGGGACACCCGCAATCCCTCCTTCCATTGTTCTTTCTACACTATTGCACAGACCACACAGGCATTTCAAGGGCTTGTATACCTCTGACCAAGATATATAAAGTATTTTTTGGTAAAATAGACAAGATTACAAGCAGGAAGAGGAGATTCGCATGAATAAAAATATAGAAATTGCAACAGAACAACATAAGACATCGAATCAACCGTACGGGCAGCTTAGCGTAGAATACGCCATTCCATCCGTCGAGGAGTATCGGGCGTTACGCAAAGAAGCTGGTTTGACACAAATCACGGAAGAAGCGGCAGCCAAGGGCCTGCCGAACAGTCTATTTGCTGTGACGCTGCGGCTTGGGCAGGAGTTGATCGGAATGGGCCGGGTCAGCGGTGATGGGGGTGTTTTTTTTCTGGTTACAGATATTGCAGTCAAGCCTTCCCATCAGGGGAAAGGCTATGGGCGTAAGCTTATGGAAGAGATTATGGAGTATTTAAGACGGGAAGTTCCGGCGGGCAGCTTTGTGACGCTGATCGCGGATAAGCCGGCTGACCGCTTGTATGCGCAATTCGGATTCCAACTGGTCAGTCCAAGGTCGGAAGGGATGTACTGGCGCCAGTCGGGCGGGCTGTAAGCTGATATGCTGTACGGGTTTAAGCTGGAGATAAAACGGATAAATAATAGTAAGTAGATTATAGACAGGAAGAAGGCATATTTATATGAAAGTTATTATTTTTGGAGCAACAGGAACAATTGGTCAGGCGTTAGTAAAGGAAGCAATCAAGCGCAAGTATAAGGTAACGGCGGCGGTGCGCGATCCGCAACGTGTGACCGAGCAAAGTGAATATTTGACGGTTGTTCAAGCGGATATTCTAAATCCGAATTCCGTTACGGATGTGGCCAAAGGGCACGATGCTATCATTAGCGCGTACGGTCCCAAGTTTGGAGCCGAGGAAGAATTGCTCGAAGCAACTCGTTCTTTGCTGGAAGGAACTCGGCGTTCCGGCGCGGAGCGCATACTTGTCGTTGGTGGAGCGGGAAGTCTGAAAACAGAAAACGGTGAACGCCTAATGGATACCGCTGAATTTCCAGAGGAAGTAAAGCCGCTGGCGGCTGCGCATGCTGCTGCACTGGAGCTGTACCGCGCTGCGGATGTAGACTGGACATATTGTAGTCCTGCCGGAATTATTGAGTTGGGAAAACGTACAGGACAGTTCCGTATTGGTTTGGATCATTTGGTGGTTGACGAATTAGGTCATAGTCGTATCTCGGTCGAAGATTATGCAGTAGCCCTGATTGATGAATTAGTAGAAGGAGAATTTGTCAATTCTCGTTTTACGGTCGGATATTAATAAACAGGGATGGCAATACGGGAGGCGAAAAAGCATGTATATGGTGACCGCCGAAGAAATGCGGCAACTGGATCGGTACACGATTGACAAGCTGGGTATCCCGGCCCTTATCTTGATGGAAAATGCCGGGCGCGCGGTGGCTGACGAGGTATTGAAGCTTTGTGCTGAGAGATTGTTAGGGGCGCAGAGGATAGAAGAGGTCACCCACACAGGACCGGGGGATATACCGGGACATGGCGGTATTATACGGACGGAGTCGTGGAGCCAAGGGCGACATGACGTACGGGAACCAGAACACTGGTATATCCTCGTAGGTAAAGGCAACAACGGCGGTGACGGACTGGTGGCAGCCCGCCATCTGACGGATGCAGGCCTGCGCGTCACCGTTGTGTACGTCGAGCCGCCAGACACGCTGCGCGGCGAAGCGGCTGCGCAGCGCGATATTATCGCGGCTTTGGATATCCCGTTTATCCTCTATGGCCGGGATACCCTCGACCTGCGCGGCGCCTCCGGCATCGTCGATGCCCTGCTGGGCACGGGCACGCAAGGCCCGCCGCGCGAACCATACGCCTCGCTGATCCGCGAGGCCAATGCCAGCGGCGCGCCACTCGTGTCGGTAGACGTACCTAGCGGCCTCGACGCCGACACAGGTGCGCTGCACGAGCCGTGCATTCGTGCAAGTGTCACCGTATGCCTCGCCTACTTGAAGCGTGGGCTCGTTCAATTCCCGGGCGCCGGGACCGCAGGTGATGTGGTGGTACGCTACATCGGTATCCCGCCCGGCCTTGCCCGTGAGTGCGGCGTGCAGCTGCGGCTCCTGATCCGCGACACGTTGCGCGACGCGCTGGACGTGGATGTAAGCCGCAGCCGTGTGCCGGACGGGCACAAGGGCACCTACGGCCACGTTCTTGTTGCAGCCGGAAGCCTGCGCATGAGCGGCGCGGTCCTGCGAAACGATCGCTGCACCGGCACCAGTTACGGTATATTGGGCAGTTGGCGGCTTTTGTGAACCGTATTCTGTCGGATACCGGAACTGCTTCTCTACGCTTGA